>NZ_JADDTS010000019.1:95479-229803 GCF_015159675.1 Enterobacter cloacae complex sp. S2 | reverse complement strand
GGATGGCATGAATGGCCGCTTATGATCTTCACGGTCTTTGGGCAGTGCGTGGCAGGCGGGTTTATCGTCCTTGCGCTGGCGCTGTTAAAAGGGAACCTCAATGCTGAACAGCAGCAGCGTTTAGTGTTGAGCATGTTTGGCCTGTGGGTGTTGATGGGGATTGGGTTTATCGCCTCTACGCTGCACCTGGGCTCACCGATGCGCGCGTTTAACTCCCTGAACCGCGTAGGTGCCTCTTCGCTGAGTAACGAGATTGCCAGCGGCGCAATCTTCTTTGCAGTTGGCGGGCTGGGGTGGTTACTGGCAGCGCTGAAAAAGCTGCCGTCAGGGTTACGTGCGTTGTGGCTCATCGTCACCATGGTACTGGGCGTTGTCTTCGTCTGGATGATGGTCCGGGTGTACAACACCATCGATACCGTTCCGACCTGGTACAGCGTCTGGACGCCGATGAGCTTCTTCCTGACCATGTTTATTGGCGGGCCGCTGCTGGGTTATCTGCTTCTGCGTGTAGCTGGCATTAATGGTTGGGCGATGCGCCTGCTGCCCGCGGTCTCGCTGCTGGCACTGGTCATCAGTACCGTTGTAGCGCTTATGCAGGGAGCGGAGCTGGCGACGATTCACAGCTCTATCCAACAGGCTTCGGCGCTGGTACCGGATTACGGTTCTCTGATGGCCTGGCGTGTGGTGCTGCTGACGGCGGCGCTGGTGTGCTGGATTGCCCCTCAGCTTAAAGGTTACGCGCCTGCGCTACCGTTGCTGTCACTGGCCTTTGTGCTGGTGCTGGCAGGGGAGTTAATTGGTCGCGGCGTATTTTACGGTCTGCATATGACGGTCGGTATGGCTGTCGCCAGCTAATTTTAGATTTTGTTATAAAAAGCCGGGACATAGTGCCCGGCTTTTCTTGTTTCATTCATGAAATTTTTCGACTGATGTTTCGTTGTAAAAATTCCCGGAAATAAATAAAAACAAATAGATAATTAATATTGGTAGCAGGCTTTGCATTAGCAGGATGAGTTTTTTAAATCGACAAGGCGCATATCGTGCGTGACGCCTGAATCGGTGGATTGACTTTGTTTTTGCCAGTGGCATGATGCGCACGAAATCTGAACTTCCTCACGGTTTTTAATCCATGACCACCTATACCCGCCCGGTGCTTTTGTTGCTCTGTGGCCTGCTTTTGCTGACCCTGGCGATCGCGGTGTTGAACACACTCGTCCCGCTATGGCTCGCCCATGAAAACTTACCAACCTGGCAGGTGGGTATGGTTAGCTCGTCCTTTTTTACGGGCAATCTGCTGGGCACCTTATTAACGGGCAGCCTTATTAAGCGCTTTGGTTTTAACCGCAGCTATTATCTGGCGTCGCTGATCTTTGCCGTCGGATGCGCCGGTTTAGGACTGATGGTCGGCTTCTGGAGCTGGATGGTCTGGCGCTTTATTGCGGGCGTTGGCTGCGCCATGATCTGGGTGGTGGTTGAAAGTGCGCTGATGTGCAGCGGCACGTCCCGTAATCGCGGGCGTCTGCTGGCGGCTTATATGATGGTTTACTACGTCGGGACCGTTCTGGGACAACTGATGGTCAGCAAATTCCCAACCGACCTGATGAGCGTTCTGCCATGGGTAACAGGGATGGTGCTGGCCGCAATTCTGCCGCTGCTCTTTACCCGTATCGTGAACCAGAGCAGTGAGCATCAGGAGGCCACGCACGTCTGGCCGATGCTGAGACTGCGTCAGGCGCGCCTGGGGATTAACGGCTGCATTATCTCCGGGATTGTGCTGGGCTCGCTCTATGGCCTGATGCCGCTCTATCTCAACCATCAGGGTGTCAGTGATTCCGGGATCGGTTTCTGGATGGCGGTGATGGTCAGCGCGGGGATTGTCGGCCAGTGGCCGATTGGCCGCCTGGCGGACCGCTTTGGTCGTCTGCTGGTGCTGCGCGTCCAGGTTTTCGTGGTCATCATGGGCTGTCTCGCCATGCTCAGCAACGCCGCGATGGCGCCTGCGCTGTTCATTCTGGGGGCTGCGGGTTTTACGCTCTATCCGGTCGCGATGGCCTGGGCCTGTGAGAAAGTTGAGCATCACCAGCTGGTGGCGATGAACCAGGCATTGTTGCTGAGTTACACCATCGGCAGTTTACTGGGGCCGACTTTTACCGCTATGCTCATGCAAAATTACTCTGATAATCTGCTGTTTATCATGATCGCCAGCGTATCGTTTATTTATCTGTTAATGCTGCTGCGCAAAGCGGGCGAGCACCCAACGCCAGTGGCACATGCCTGATTAAATAAAAGCCTGTCGATGACAGGCTTTTTTGTCCCTGTCACATATAAGACTTTTACTTATTGTGAGTTTTTACTGCCTGGCGATAATTCAAATGAGTTCTACCACTAAAAGGCAGCAATCATGTCTACTCGTCGTTTTTCCACTACCGCACTTGCCGTAGTGTTGGCTTTAACGTTTGCAACGGCTCCGGCCATGGCTAATCCTGGAAACGGGAATGGCGGTGGTCACGGAAACGGTGGCGGACAAGGTAATAGCGGCAATCATGGTAACGGGAACGCTGGTAACCATGGTAATAAGCACAATAACGGCCAGGATAATCCAGGGAAATCGGATAAGAGCTTTAAAAACAGCAACGATGTTGGTCATGATGTTGACGTCCGCGTGAGCTTCGATCATGCCCGCCATCTGGCACTGAATTACGGCTTAACGGGCTACGACTCTCTGCCTCCGGGTATTGCGAAAAACCTGGCGCGCGGTAAGCCACTGCCTCCGGGCATTGCGAAGAAAACCGTGCCAGCCGATATGCTGGGTCAGCTTCCTTCTTATCCGGGCTATGAATGGCGCGTGGTGGGTGACGACCTGGTCTTAATTGCGCTGAGTACCGCGATTGTGACTTCCGTGATTAACGGCGTCTTTAAATAGAATATAAAAAGGCCCGGTTTTCACCGGGCCTTTTCGTTAATACATGACCTTGTGGCCATACTGCTCAAGAATACCTTTGACGCGCTCCATCGTCTCTTTTTTCGGCGGCTTCACGCCATCGAGCTTGTACTCTTCACCCATTGCCACCCATTTGTGTTTACCCAGCTCGTGATAGGGCAGGAGTTCAATTTTCTCCACGTTACCCATATCCCGGGTAAATTCGCCCAGACGATGTGCAGAATCATCATCATCTGACCAGCCCGGTACCACCACGTAGCGGATCCAGGTCTTGACGCCTTTGTTGGCAATGTATTTGGCAAATTCCAGCGTACGGTGGTTTGAGACGCCAACCAGATTCTGGTGGATCTCATCGTTCATCTGCTTGAGATCGAGCATCACCAGATCGGTTACTTCTAGCAGTTCATCAATAACCGGATCGTAACGGCGCACAAAGCCGTTGGTGTCGAGGCAGGTATGAATACCTTCTTTATGGCAGGCGCGGAACCAGTCGCGCACAAATTCAGCCTGAAGAATGGCTTCACCGCCGGATGCCGTCACGCCACCACCGGACGCGTTCATGAAGTGGCGATAGGTCACCACCTCTTTCATCAGATCCTCAACGGTGACTTCTTTACCGCCATGGGTGTCCCAGGTGTCACGGTTATGGCAGTACAGGCAGCGCATCAGGCAGCCCTGGAAGAAAGTGATAAAGCGGATCCCCGGGCCATCGACGGTGCCACAGGATTCAAAGGAGTGAATGCGACCAATAATTGACATTGCGGTGATATCTCCGAATTTGGCCCATCCGGGGGCCTATGTAGATGCACAGCTCAAAGGCTATGTCGAGTCTGTTTTGGCTGTGATCCATTAAGTATAGATAGCGGACAAAAGAGACTGATGAAGCGAGGGTGTTAAAAAGGCCCCACTTGCGTGGAGCCTTTATTGTACGCTTTTTAACGCGTGATTTCAGTCAATTCCACTTACATGGACTGAGTGAAAGTACGGGTGATAACGTCCTGCTGCTGTTCTTTCGTCAGGGAGTTAAAACGTACTGCGTAGCCAGATACGCGGATGGTCAGCTGAGGATACTTCTCAGGATGTTCCATCGCGTCGAGCAGCATTTCACGGTTCATCACGTTCACGTTCAGGTGCTGACCACCTTCGATGGACGCTTCGTGGTGGAAGTAACCATCCATCAGACCCGCGAGGTTAGTTTTACGCACTTCGTCGTCTTTACCCAGCGCGTTTGGCACGATAGAGAAGGTGTAAGAGATACCATCTTTCGCGTATGCAAACGGCAGTTTAGCAACGGAGGTCAGAGATGCAACCGCACCTTTCTGGTCACGACCGTGCATTGGGTTAGCACCTGGGCCGAATGGCGCGCCAGCACGACGACCGTCTGGGGTGTTACCGGTTTTCTTACCATACACAACGTTAGAGGTAATGGTCAGAACAGACTGAGTCGGGATAGCGTTACGATAGGTAGTGAGTTTCTGAATTTTCTTCATGAAACGTTCTACCAGGTCAACCGCCATGTCATCAACGCGAGCGTCGTTGTTACCAAACTGCGGATATTCGCCTTCGATTTCGAAGTCGATAGCCAGACCATCTTCGTCACGAATTGGCTTAACTTTCGCATATTTGATTGCAGACAGGGAGTCAGCCGCAACGGACAGACCTGCGATACCACACGCCATGGTGCGAACGACGTCACGGTCGTGCAGCGCCATCAGAGAGGCTTCGTAGCTGTACTTGTCGTGCATGTAGTGGATGACGTTCAGCGCAGTGACATACTGCTTAGCCAGCCAGTCCATGAAGTGATCCATGCGCTCCATCACTTCGTCGAAGTTCAGAAGGTCGCCTTTGATCGGTTCAGACTTAGGACCAACCTGCATTTTCAGTTTTTCGTCAACGCCGCCGTTGATTGCGTACAGCATGGTTTTCGCCAGGTTTGCACGCGCACCGAAGAACTGCATTTGCTTACCAACAACCATTGGGCTTACGCAGCACGCGATAGCGTAGTCGTCGTTGTTGAAGTCCGGACGCATCAGGTCATCGTTCTCGTATTGCAGAGAAGAGGTGTCGATGGACACTTTAGCGGCGAATTTCTTGAAGTTCAGTGGCAGTTTTTCAGACCACAGAACGGTGATGTTCGGCTCCGGAGAAGGACCCATGGTGTACAGGGTGTTCAGGAAGCGGAAGCTGTTTTTGGTTACCAGCGTACGGCCATCTACGCCCATACCGCCGATAGATTCGGTTGCCCAGATTGGGTCACCAGAGAACAGCTCATCATATTCTGGAGTACGCAGGAAGCGAACCATACGCAGTTTCATGACCAGATGGTCAATCATTTCCTGAGCGTCTTGCTCGGTGATTTTGCCTGCTTTGATATCGCGTTCGATATACGCATCCAGGAAGGTGGATACGCGGCCGAAGGACATTGCTGCACCGTTCTGAGACTTAACCGCGGCCAGGTAGCCGAAGTAGGTCCACTGAATAGCTTCCTGAGCGTTGGTTGCAGGACCAGAGATATCACAGCCGTATTTAGCCGCCATCTCTTTGATCTGACCCAGCGCACGGTGCTGTTCAGCAATCTCTTCACGCAGACGGATAGTCGCTTCCAGGTTTACGCCGTTTTCCAGGTCAGACTGGAGAGAGACGAACTGCGCGTATTTGTCTTTCATCAGGAAGTCGATACCGTACAGCGCAACGCGACGGTAGTCACCGATGATACGGCCACGGCCATAGGCATCTGGCAGACCGGTCAGAACGCCAGATTTACGGCAGTTCAGAATGTCTTTGGTGTAAACATCGAATACACCCTGGTTATGGGTTTTACGGTATTCGGTGAAGATTTTTTTCAGCATTGGGTCCAGCTCGCGGTTATACGCTTTGCAGGAACCTTCAACCATTTTAATGCCACCGAACGGGATGATTGCGCGTTTCAGTGGTGCTTCAGTCTGGAGACCAACGATTTTCTCAAGGGCTTTGTTGATGTAGCCAGCATCGTGAGAAGTGATGGTAGAAGCAACGGAGGTGTCAAAATCAACTGGCGCGTGAGTGCGGTTTTCCAGTTTAACGCCTTCCATTACGCTGTCCCACAGCTTGGTGGTTGCATCAGTCGCACCAGCCAGGAAGGATTCGTCACCTTCATACGGGGTATAGTTTTTCTGAATGAAGTCACGGACGTTGACTTCATTCTGCCAGTCACCTTTCGTAAAACCTTCCCAGGCTGTGGCTAACTTTTCATTAAGCTCGGACATGTAACACCTACCTTCTTAAGTGGATTTTTTATTTACTGCCTGAGACAACCATTAATGATGATCGCCGCCACGCAGGTAAATGACCCAGTATGTCAACCCAACTAACAGACCCCCACCGATAATGTTCCCGATAGTGACGGGGATCAGGTTATCAGTAATGAAATTCATAATAGTCAGGTGTGAAAAACTTTCCGGGGTTGAACCAACAGCAGTCCAGAACTCCGGGCTTGCAAAGTTGCGGATAACAATCCCCATCGGGATCATGAACATATTCGCAATACTGTGCTCAAAGCCGCTGGCAACAAACATCGCAACCGGCAGAACCATAATCATGGCTTTATCCATCAGGCTACGACCAGAGTAGCTCATCCAGACCGCCAGGCAGACCATCAGGTTTGCAAGGATGCCGAGAGCAACGGCTTCGATAAATGTATGGTGCATTTTGTGGTCGGCGGTTTGCAGGACGTTAAGCCCCCAGCCGCCGTTGGCGGTCATGTACTCGCCAGAAAGCCACATCAACAGAACAAAGAGCAGACAGCCAATCAGGTTGCCAACGTAGACGTTGAGCCAGTTGCGCCCCAGTTGACCCCAGGTAATTCTTCCGCTGGCTTTTGCCACAACAATCAGCACCGTTGAGGTGAAGAGGTCGGCGCCGCAGATGACGCAGAGGATCAGGCCCAGTGAGAAGCAAATACCACCAATCAGTTTCGCTATGCCGAAAGGCATCCCGGCAGTGCCGGTGGTGGCTGTGATATAGAAGACGAAAGCGATGGAGATGAACACCCCAGCCGTAATGGCCAGAAAGAACGTCGTCATCGGATGTTTCGTTGCTTTGTAGACACCCGCTTCTTCGGCAACTTTCGCCATCGCAGCGGGGAGTAATAGATCAAAAGGGTTGTCAGCTTTCACACTAACTCTCTCTTTATTAAGTCGGCGACGAGATACTAACAAAGCATTATAGAAGAGAAATTGATATAGATCATATCTCGCCTGGCTTATAGGCCCGCAGTGTGTATGTTTTTACAGCAAAAGCGGAGTAAGTATTTGATTATCCGTATAAAAATAAATTTTAAAAGTTATGAAAAGAGTTGAATTTTTTCCTTCAGCCTCCCGTGGAACAGTTAATTAAAATGGAGTATTTATTAGAATTAGTAACAGTAAAGCCCAGGTAAGCGTTTTTATATTTACCCGTGGTTAACTTAATTATTACAATTAAACGTCATTGCGGAAAAATAAAAAAAAGGGCAATGAAATTGCCCCGTAATATAGCTCAGGCGATTGAATACGCCTACAGCCATTAATGTTATATGCGCTTATTTTGACCAGTAAGCGGCTTTAGCCTTCTGCAATTTTTCATACGCATTCAGCAGCGACTGATGCGCCGGGAAGGCTTTCAGATCGCTGTCAACCGCTTGCAGGCCATAGAACGGTTCTTCACCGCTCAGCGCAGCGCTGGCAGCTTCAACGGCATCTGCACCGTACATGCGGACGAAGGCGTTCAGATACTGCAATGGCTCGCGGTCGTCTTCCTGAGAAAGCAGGAGCAGCGTTTGCAGGCAACGGTAATAGTTAGTGCGCTCGGCGGAGAAGACGGACTGGTTAAACTCCATCGTCCACTCGGTCCAGGCCAAAGCCTGATCCAGATCGCCGCCCGCCAGCGCCAGCATCGCTTTTAGCTCGCCGATGCGCAGCGTGTACCAGCCGTTATCTTTTCCGGTTGCCAGACCCAGCAGTTCGCGTACGCGGGTGAAATCATCGTGTCCTTCTTCGTCCAGTTGGGCGATCAGGTTCAGATAATCTTCTTTATCCCACTCGCTGCCCGGCAGGGCCAGCAGGGTTTCACGCAGATGCGCGCCCATGCTGTTGTTCGCCAGCCACAGATCTTCTGCCGGATAGATGTCCGACATACCCGGCACAATAATACGGCACGCATAAACGCCGAGGTGTTCATAGTCGGCAATATAGACTTCCTGATCTTCCGCGTTGAAGATCGCCATCAGGGTGGCGAACTCTTCTTCCGTCGTACCGGCAAAGCTCCAGTCCACGAACGGATAGTCCGCGTCCTGTTTGAACATATCCCAGGAGATCAAACCGCTGGAGTCGATGAAGTGCGTTTCGAGGTTGGTGTGCTCGGCGACTTCTTCGTCATCAAAGGTTGGCGGGGTGAATACGTCGAGATCTTTCAGGCTACGACCTTGCAGCAGTTCGGTCACGGTACGCTCCAGCGCCACGCCGAAGTCCGGGTGCGCGCCGAAAGAGGCGAAGCAGGTGCCATTTGCCGGGTTGAACAGTACCACGCAGATAACCGGATATTTGCCGCCCAGAGAGCCGTCATAAGCAAAGATTGGGAAACCTTCCGCTTCCAGTTTGGCGATGGATTCCACCACGCCCGGGTAGCGCGCCAACACGTCAGCCGGGATCTCCGGCAGGCTGATGGATTCAGCAATAATACGGTTTTTGATGTGACGCTCGAAAACTTCAGACAACCCCTGTACACGCGCTTCGTTACGGGTGTTACCGGCAGACATACCGTTAGACACATACAGATTGCCAACGATGTTCATTGGAATGTAAACGGTCTGCTCGTCAGACTGACGGGTGAACGGCAGGGCGCAGATACCACGATCCTCATTGCCGGATTGCAGGTCGATCAGCATGCTGGCGGTCAGTTCGTTTTCCGGATCGTAGAACGCGCGCAGGCGGGCATCGAGAATGCCTTCCGGCAGTTCGTCGTCTTCGGGTAGCGGGAACCATTTTTCGTTCGGGTAGTGAACGAACGGGCCGTTGGCAATCGTTTCACCCAGCCAGAAGTCGGCGAAGAAATAGTTGGTGGACAGACGCTCAAAATACTCACCCAGCGCAGAGGCCAGTGCCGCTTTTTTGGTCGCGCCTTTGCCGTTGGTGAAGCACAGCGCACAGTCTTTGTCGCGAATATGCACGGACCAGACGTGAGGCACCGGATTCAGCCAGGAGGCTTCTTCGATATTAAAGCCCAGGTCGGTCAGTTTCTGCTGGAAGCGAGCGATGGAATCTTCCAGAGCGGCGTCTTTGCCGGGGATAAACGTTTGAGTCATGGCGTTCACTTTTATCGTACGTAAAGCGCGCAATGATACGGGTTTTGCGTGACGGGTGCTATCTCCGGCGAAAATAAATGGCTGGGCTATGCTTATAAGCAGTAACCTACTGTTAAGGCATAAAAAAATGAAAGCATTTGATCTCCAGCGGATGGCGTTTGATAAAGTCCCACCTGAGTTTTTAGGCGAAGTGGCGTTGCGTAGCCTGTACACCTTTGTACTCGTCTTCCTGTTCCTGAAAATCACCGGACGTCGCGGCGTGCGGCAGATGTCACTGTTTGAAGTGCTGATTATCCTGACGCTGGGTTCGGCGGCAGGGGACGTTGCCTTTTATGACGATGTGCCGATGGTGCCGGTTTTTATCGTCTTCGTGACGCTTGCGCTGCTGTACCGGCTGGTCATGTGGCTGATGTCGAAAAGTGAAAAACTGGAAGATCTGTTCGAAGGAAAACCGGTGGTGATTGTCGAAGATGGTCAACTTGCCTGGGAGAATGTGCAAAGCGCCAATATGACGGAGTTTGAGTTCTTTATGGAGCTACGTATAAGCAGCGTTGAACAGCTGGGGCAGGTGCGTCTGGCGATTATGGAAACGAACGGTCAAATCAGCGTTTATTACTATCCTGACGATGAGGTCAAGCCCGGCCTGTGCATACTGCCGGATATGCTTATCGAGCGATACAAAACCGTCCCTGATGCGGGCCAGTATGCCTGCATAAAATGCAGCCACGTGGTGGTCATGCAGGCGGGCGATCATCAATTATGCCCTCGCTGTACAAATCCAGAATGGACGAAGGTTAGCCGGGCTAAACGCATTACCTGACAGCGATATTGTCGGTTTTGCGACAACGGTACGGCAGATTGTTTTGTGTGACGAGGGGCACATTTCTTCGGCCATAAGTTTTAGACATTGCGGCGCGTGTCACTGAGTGATAAAACCGATATCCACAGTTATAACTTATGGCTTTTAGCGTGGTGAGGGGAAATGGCTCAAGTCTTTAATTTCAGTTCAGGTCCGGCAATGTTACCGGCAGACGTGCTCAAACAGGCTCAACAGGAGCTGTGTGACTGGAACGGTCTGGGTACGTCGGTGATGGAAGTCAGCCACCGGGGTAAAGCGTTTATTCAGGTGGCGGAAGAGGCAGAAAAGGATTTTCGCGATCTGCTGAACATTCCCTCGAACTACAAAGTATTGTTCTGTCACGGCGGTGGACGCGGTCAGTTTGCGGGTATTCCGCTCAATCTGCTGGGCGACAAATCCACCGCTGATTACGTTGATGCCGGCTACTGGGCGGCCAGTGCGGTAAAAGAAGCGCACAAATATTGCACGCCGAACGTTATCGATGCCAAAGTGACCGTTGACGGTATGCGCGCCGTGAAGCCGATGAGTGAGTGGCAGCTTTCTGACAACGCCGCGTATCTTCATTACTGCCCGAACGAAACCATCGACGGTATCGCTATTCACGAAGAGCCAGACTTTGGCGAAAATGTCATTGTGACGGCGGACTTCTCCTCCACCATTCTGTCCACGCCGCTGGACGTCAGCCGCTACGGCGTCATCTACGCGGGTGCCCAGAAAAACATCGGTCCTGCGGGTCTGACTATCGTTATCGTGCGTGAAGACCTGCTGGGGAAAGCCCATAAGTCTTGCCCGTCAATTCTGGATTACACCGTCCTGAACGACAACGATTCCATGTTCAACACTCCACCAACGTTCGCCTGGTATCTCTCCGGCCTGGTCTTCAAATGGCTGAAGCAAAAAGGCGGCGTGGCGCAGATGGACAAGATCAATCAGCAAAAAGCTGAACTGCTGTACGGCGTGATCGACAAGAGCGATTTCTACCGTAACGATGTCGCCAAAACTAACCGTTCGCGCATGAACGTGCCGTTCCAGCTGGCGGACAACAACCTGGATAACGTGTTCCTGGAAGAGTCCTTCGCGGCGGGTCTGCATGCGCTGAAAGGTCACCGTGTGGTAGGCGGTATGCGTGCCTCTATCTATAACGCGATGCCGCTGGAAGGCGTTAAAGCCCTGACTGATTTCATGATCGACTTCGAACGTCGTCACGGTTAATTGGCTGTTTTTCACCCCCGCAGCGTTCCTGCGGGGTTTTTATTATGTTGAGTTGAGAGTTAAGTTTCATGGAATCCCTGACGTTACAACCTATCGCGCGGGTAGATGGCACCATTAATCTGCCTGGTTCAAAAAGTGTCTCGAACCGCGCTCTGCTGCTGGCAGCTCTGGCAAACGGCACCACCGTCCTTTCCAACCTGCTGGACAGCGATGACGTGCGCCATATGCTCAATGCACTGAAAGCGTTGGGCGTTCAGTATGCGCTGTCAGACGATCGTACCCGTTGTGAAGTCACCGGTAACGGCGGCGCATTACATTCCGCTGAAGCGCTGGAGCTTTTCCTGGGTAACGCCGGTACGGCGATGCGTCCTCTGGCCGCTGCGCTGTGTCTTGGGAGCAACGATATTGTGCTGACCGGCGAGCCGCGCATGAAAGAGCGTCCGATCGGCCACCTGGTCGATGCCCTGCGTCAGGGCGGCGCGCAGATTGATTATCTTGAGCAAGAAAATTACCCGCCACTGCGTCTGCGCGGTGGTTTCACTGGCAGTAACGTTGAGGTTGATGGTAGCGTCTCCAGCCAGTTCCTGACGGCACTGCTGATGACCGCACCGCTGGCTCCAAATGATACCGTGATTAGCATTAAAGGCGATCTGGTCTCTAAGCCGTACATTGATATCACACTGCACCTGATGAAAACCTTCGGCGTTGAGGTGGAAAACCAGTCTTATCAGCGCTTCGTGGTGCGCGGGGCACAGCAGTACCAGTCTCCGGGCAACTACCTGGTTGAAGGGGATGCGTCATCCGCGTCCTACTTCCTGGCCGCGGGTGCGATTAAAGGCGGTACGGTAAAAGTGACGGGTATTGGTCGCAACAGCGTGCAGGGCGATATCCGTTTTGCCGACGTGCTGGAAAAAATGGGCGCGGTTGTGACCTGGGGCGATGACTTCATCTCCTGTACGCACGGTGAGCTGAACGCCATCGACATGGACATGAACCATATTCCTGACGCGGCAATGACCATCGCCACCGCTGCGCTGTTTGCGAAAGGCACCACCACGCTGCGTAACATCTATAACTGGCGCGTAAAAGAGACTGACCGCCTGTTCGCAATGGCAACCGAGCTGCGTAAAGTGGGGGCGGTGGTAGAAGAGGGCGAAGACTACATTCGCGTCACGCCGCCGGCAAAACTGCAATTTGCAGAAATTGGCACCTACAACGATCACCGCATGGCGATGTGTTTCTCGCTGGTGGCGCTGTCAGATACGCCAGTCACCATCCTTGACCCAAAGTGCACGGCGAAAACCTTCCCGGACTACTTCGAACAGCTGGCGCGCATTAGCACCCTGGCCTGACGATCGTATGCCGCATCTCCTGATGCGGCATTTCCTTACGCTTTCTGACAGTCATCCTCTTTCATTTCTTCTACACTCTGCTTCAATCATTCCGTAATTTGCACGCAAAGGTAACAGTTGCGCACGTTGGCGCGTATAATGCGCGGCGTTCATGTAAACGGTATGCCTTAATTAAGGAGAAAAAGATGACGGCAATTGCCCCGGTAATCACCATTGATGGGCCAAGTGGCGCAGGGAAAGGTACTCTGTGCAAAGCGATGGCGGAAGCATTGCAATGGCATCTTTTAGATTCGGGAGCAATCTATCGCGTGCTGGCGCTGGCTGCGCTGCATCATCATGTAGATGTTGCGTCTGAAGAAGCGCTGGTACCGCTGGCTGCACATCTGGATGTGCGCTTTGTCTCTACTGATGGCAACCTTGAAGTGATCCTGGAAGGGGAAGATGTCAGCGGTGAAATCCGTACGCAGGAAGTGGCCAATGCGGCCTCTCAGGTGGCGGCTTTCCCACGCGTTCGTGAAGCGCTGTTACGTCGCCAGCGCGGTTTCCGCGAAGCGCCGGGGCTGATCGCCGACGGCCGCGACATGGGAACCGTGGTATTCCCTGATGCGCCAGTGAAAATTTTCCTTGACGCTTCTTCGGAAGAACGTGCTCAACGCCGCATGCTTCAGTTGCAGGAAAAGGGGTTTAGTGTTAACTTTGATCGCCTTTTATCCGAGATAAAAGAGCGCGATGACCGCGATCGTAACCGCGCCGTCGCACCACTTGTTCCCGCGCAAGACGCATTAGTGCTGGATTCAACCAGTTTAACTATTGAGCAAGTGATTGAAAAAGCGCTACAATATGCGCGCCAAAAACTGGCACTCGCGTAATCGCGACCGATTTAGCAGTACCCCCGCTGCAATGGATTGACGGCGGGTATGTGAAACAACCCCATCCGGCACGGAGCCAGGTGGACGTTAATATTAACCTGAAGATTAAACATGACTGAATCTTTTGCTCAACTGTTTGAAGAATCCTTAAAAGAAATCGAAACCCGTCCGGGTTCCATCGTTCGCGGTGTTGTTGTTGCTATCGACAAAGACGTAGTACTGGTTGACGCCGGTCTGAAATCTGAGTCCGCCATCCCGGCTGAGCAGTTCAAAAACGCCCAGGGCGAGCTGGAAATCCAGGTAGGTGACGAAGTTGACGTTGCTCTGGACGCAGTAGAAGACGGCTTCGGCGAAACCCTGCTGTCTCGTGAGAAAGCTAAACGTCACGAAGCATGGATCACGCTGGAAAAAGCTTACGAAGAAGCTGAAACTGTGGTCGGTGTTATCAACGGCAAAGTTAAAGGTGGCTTCACTGTTGAGCTGAATGGTATTCGTGCGTTCCTGCCAGGTTCTCTGGTAGACGTTCGTCCAGTCCGTGACACCCTGCACCTCGAAGGCAAAGAGCTTGAGTTCAAAGTAATCAAGCTGGACCAGAAGCGTAACAACGTTGTTGTTTCCCGTCGTGCCGTTATCGAATCCGAAAACAGCGCAGAACGCGATCAGCTGCTGGAAAACCTGCAGGAAGGCATGGAAGTCAAAGGTATCGTTAAGAACCTCACTGACTACGGCGCATTCGTTGACCTGGGCGGCGTTGATGGCCTGCTGCACATCACCGACATGGCGTGGAAACGCGTTAAGCACCCAAGCGAAATCGTGAACGTGGGCGACGAAATCACTGTTAAAGTGCTGAAGTTCGACCGCGAGCGTACTCGTGTATCCCTCGGCCTGAAACAGCTGGGCGAAGATCCATGGGTAGCTATCGCTAAGCGTTACCCAGAAGGTACTAAACTGACTGGTCGCGTTACCAACCTGACCGACTACGGCTGCTTCGTTGAAATCGAAGAAGGCGTTGAAGGCCTGGTGCACGTTTCCGAAATGGACTGGACCAACAAAAACATCCACCCATCCAAAGTTGTTAACGTTGGTGATGTAGTGGAAGTGATGGTTCTGGATATCGACGAAGAACGTCGTCGTATCTCCCTGGGCCTGAAGCAGTGCAAAAACAACCCATGGCAGCAGTTCGCGGAAACCCACAACAAGGGCGACCGTGTTGAAGGTAAAATCAAGTCTATCACTGACTTCGGTATCTTCATCGGCCTGGACGGCGGCATCGATGGCCTGGTTCACCTGTCTGACATCTCCTGGAACGTTGCAGGCGAAGAAGCAGTTCGTGAATACAAAAAAGGCGACGAAATCGCAGCAGTTGTTCTGCAGGTTGACGCAGAGCGTGAACGTATCTCCCTGGGCGTTAAACAGCTCGCAGAAGATCCGTTCAACAACTGGGTTGCACTGAACAAGAAAGGCGCAATCGTAAACGGTAAAGTGACTGCTGTTGACGCTAAAGGCGCAACCGTAGAACTGGCTGACGGCGTTGAAGGTTACCTGCGCGCTTCCGAAGCTTCACGTGACCGCGTTGAAGATGCAACTCTGGTTCTGAGCGTTGGTGACGACGTTGAAGCTAAGTTCACCGGTGTTGACCGTAAGAACCGTGCAATCAGCCTGTCTGTTCGTGCTAAAGACGAAGCTGATGAGAAAGATGCAATCGCAACTGTGAACAAACAGGAAGATGCAAACTTCTCTAACAACGCAATGGCTGAAGCTTTCAAAGCAGCTAAAGGCGAGTAAGTTCAGGTTCGCACCATCATTTGAGCTGTAACGCATTTACAGCGCGAAGGATGGAGAGCAGACTTGACAGATTGCAGGATTCGTCCTGTAATCAATAACAAAGGGCGGCTACGGCCGCCCTTGTTTAATAAGCTGTTCAGCTAATGGGTTTGAAAGGAACCGGAGGAATCATGACCAAGTCAGAATTGATTGAAAGACTTGCCAGTCAGCAACCGCATATCCCTGCCAAGGCTGTGGAAGATGCCGTTAAAGAGATGCTGGAGCATATGGCTACCACTCTTGCCCAGGGCGAGCGCATTGAAATCCGCGGTTTCGGTAGTTTTTCCCTGCACTATCGTGCACCACGTACCGGGCGTAACCCGAAGACTGGCGATAAAGTGGAGCTGGAAGGAAAGTATGTTCCGCACTTTAAGCCGGGTAAAGAACTGCGCGATCGCGCCAATATTTACGGTAACTGAGTTTAATCATCAGGGTTAAACTCAGTTTAAAGAAAGCACCTTAGGGTGCTTTTTTTGTATCCCGCCCCTGCATTTCTGAATACGCGCCGCATTCTCATTTTCTCCTTGCTGTAAACGCTTAATAACGTTGCAGCGCCCGCTGTAAATCACGCCTTTTCTGTCTGACGACGCATCACTCCCGCCGCATAATCGCCTGAAACATGGAGGTGAAGATGGGGATCCACGTTATCAGTATGTGCGCCATTCTGGCCATAATCCCGCTCTATTGGTTACCCGTTTTGCCAGACTTGCATATTGTCTGGTTGCTGATTGCCGCAGGAATTGCGTTATCCGTACAGAAGAGAAAATGGCTCAGGTTTTCAGGCCTCGCATTGCTTTTTATGTGCTGGGGGATCCTGGCCGCTCAGGAAAGCGTGTGGCCGATGAACCATTTAACGAAAGTTCCGCAGCAGGCCGAGGTGGTCATTACCGCAACGGACGGCGCAACGATGCATCAGGGAAGGATTATCAGCCTCAATGGAGAACGCGTGTGGGCTGCCATGGGCGTGTCACTCTACGGCAACTACCTGCCTCAAAATGTCTGCGTGGGTCAACGCTGGGCGATGACACTGCGGCTCAGGGCAGTACACGGAGAGCTCAACGATGGCGGCTATGATTCGCAGAAAAACGCCTTTGCCCGACACCAGACGCTGAGCGGACGGTTTACCCATGCGGAGATTGTCGACGCACGCTGTAGCCTGCGTTCGCAATACCTGACATCACTACAGAATACGCTTTCAGCATATCAGTGGGGGCCCGTGATCCTGGGGCTGGGGATGGGGGAGCGGTTGTCGGTCTCGCGGGAGATAAAAAACCTGATGCGTGAGACCGGAACGATGCATCTGATGGCAATCTCGGGATTGCATATTGCGCTGGCAGCTTCTGCTGTCTGGCTACTGGCTCGGGGCATCCAGTTTTTCCTGCCGGGCCGCTGGATTATCTGGCAAGTGCCCTTACTGGCAGGTCTGCTTTTTGCCGCGTTTTACGCATGGCTAACGGGCTTGCAGCCGCCTGCGCTGCGTACGGTTATGGCGCTTGTGGTGCTGGCCGCATTAAAAATGGGCGGTCGTCAGTGGTCGCCCTGGCAGGTATGGCTTACCTGCGTGGCGGCGATCCTGTTTTTCGATCCGCTGGCGGTACTGTCACAAAGCCTGGCGTTATCCGCGTTTGCGGTCGCCGCGCTTATTTTTTGGTATCAGTGGTTGCCTCTCCCGCACTGGCAACGTGGCCGGTGCCTGCGGCCGCTGGTTACGCTGTTGTATTTGCAGGTTGGAATGCTGCTGCTTCTGATGCCGCTTCAGGTACTGATTTTCCATGGTTTCAGTCTCTCCTCGCTGGTGGCGAATCTGTTTGCTGTTCCTCTGGTAACGTTTATCTCAGTTCCAATGATCCTGCTCGGCATGTTTCTGCATCTGTTTCCGGTGGCGACGCTGGAAAGTATCGTCTGGCTGGCTGCCGATAAGTCTCTGGCAGGACTTTTCTGGCTATTGATGCGTTTACCGAATGGCTGGCAGGACGTGGATGAACGCTGGCAATACCTGACGTTACTGCCGTGGCTGCTGATCATTGGCTGGCGATTCAGGGCCTTCAGCGCAGTACCCGCAGTCTGTCTGGCAGGCAGCGTGGTGATGGCATTTCCCCTCTGGCACAGGATTAAAACTGACAGCTGGTCGCTGCATATGCTGGATGTAGGGCAAGGGCTGGCGATGGTCATTGAGCGTCACGGGAAGGCCATTCTGTATGACACCGGGCTGGCATGGCCCGGTGGGGACAGCGCGCAGCAGCTGATTATTCCCTGGCTACGCTGGCATCATCTTAGGCCGGAAGGGGTGATCCTGAGCCATGAACATCTCGACCACGCGGGGGGACTGGCATCGCTAAAAGCTGCCTGGCCTGCAATGTGGATCAGAAGCCCCTTAGCCTGGGCCGGACATCTTCCATGCTTTCGTGGACAGCGATGGCAGTGGCATGGGTTAACGTTCTCCGTGCATTGGCCACCCGAAAACACCCCGGCGAAAGGTAACAACCGCTCCTGCGTGGTAAAAATCGATGACGGCGAACAGAGCGTTTTACTGACCGGAGATATTGAAGCGCAGGCAGAACTGGCAATGTTGAGCCACCGCTGGCGTCAACTTGCGGCTACACTGATTCAGGTGCCGCATCATGGGAGTAACACGTCATCTTCAACACCGCTGCTACAGCGCGTGGAGGGGCAGGTTTCGCTGGCCTCGATGGCCCGCTATAACGCGTGGCGTTTCCCTTCCATCAAAGTAGTCAGGCGCTATCGAACTGAGGGATATCTCTGGCTTGATACCCCGCAGTCCGGACAGATAACTGTGACGTTTTCGCACCAAAGTCGGCAAATTCGCCGCTTACGTGAACACTATTTACCGCGTTGGTATCATCAGTGGTTTGGCGCGCCCGTAGATAACGGGTAGAATATGCGGCTATTTCAACAAATGCTGGTTTTTTGAATGCATAACGACAAAGATCTCTCCACGTGGCAAACGTTCCGCCGGCTCTGGCCGATGATTGCACCTTTCAAAGCAGGCTTGATCGTGGCGGGCGTAGCGTTAATCCTCAACGCAGCCAGCGATACGTTTATGTTATCGCTTCTCAAACCGTTACTGGATGACGGTTTTGGTAAAACGGATCGTTCAGTGCTGCTATGGATGCCGCTGGTGGTTATTGGGCTGATGATCTTACGCGGAATCTCCAGCTATGTATCCAGCTACTGCATCTCCTGGGTATCCGGTAAAGTGGTGATGACCATGCGCCGTCGGTTATTCAGCCATATGATGGGGATGCCAGTCTCATTCTTTGACAAACAGTCAACCGGTACCCTGCTGTCGCGTATTACCTACGATTCAGAGCAGGTGGCGTCGTCCTCTTCCAGCGCACTGATTACCGTTGTGCGTGAAGGCGCATCCATCATCGGTCTTTTTGCGATGATGTTCTATTACAGCTGGCAACTGTCGCTGATCCTTATTGTGCTGGCGCCGATTGTCTCCATCGCGATCCGCGTGGTATCAAAGCGTTTTCGCAACATCAGTAAAAATATGCAGAATACGATGGGGCAGGTGACTACCAGCGCCGAGCAGATGCTGAAAGGCCATAAGGAAGTGTTGATCTTCGGCGGTCAGGAAGTCGAAACCAAACGCTTTGACAAGGTCAGCAACAGAATGCGCCTGCAAGGGATGAAAATGGTATCGGCCTCGTCGATTTCCGATCCGATCATTCAGCTGATTGCCTCTTTGGCCCTGGCCTTCGTCCTGTATGCAGCAAGCTTCCCGAGCGTCATGGAAACCCTGACTGCGGGTACCATTACCGTGGTGTTCTCATCCATGATTGCGCTGATGCGTCCGCTGAAATCGCTGACTAACGTCAACGCCCAGTTCCAGCGCGGGATGGCAGCCTGTCAGACGCTGTTCAGCATCCTCGATTCCGAACAGGAAAAAGATGAAGGTACACGCGTGATCGAGCGCGCTAAAGGTGACCTGGAATTCCGCAACGTGACCTTTACCTATCCAGGCCGTGAAGTGCCGGCGCTGCGTGATATCAGCCTGTCCATCCCGGCGGGTAAGACCGTTGCACTGGTCGGTCGTTCCGGTTCGGGCAAGTCGACTATTGCCAGCCTGATTACCCGTTTCTACGATATCGACCAGGGCGAAATCCTGCTTGATGGTCACGACCTGCGGGAATATACCCTACAGTCGTTGCGTAACCAGGTCGCGCTGGTTTCGCAGAACGTGCATCTGTTCAACGATACGGTGGCGAACAACATTGCGTATGCCCGTACCGAAGAGTACAGCCGTGAAGAGATCGAGAATGCGGCGCGTATGGCCTATGCGATGGACTTCATTAACAAAATGGATAACGGTCTGGATACGATCATTGGCGAAAACGGGGTGCTGCTCTCCGGTGGTCAGCGTCAACGTATCGCGATTGCCCGAGCGCTGCTGCGCAACAGCCCGATTCTGATCCTCGATGAAGCAACGTCCGCACTGGATACGGAATCTGAACGCGCTATCCAGTCGGCTCTGGATGAATTACAGAAAAACCGTACCTCGCTGGTTATCGCGCACCGTCTGTCGACCATCGAACAGGCTGACGAAATCGTGGTGGTGGAAGACGGCGTTATCGTTGAACGCGGCAGCCATGCGGACCTGCTGGAACAACGTGGTGTATACGCGCAGCTTCATAAAATGCAGTTCGGTCAATGATTGCACGCATCTGGTCGGGTGAATCCCCTCTGTGGGTGCTGCTTCTCCCGCTCTCCTGGCTGTATGGCCTGGTGAGCGGTGCTATTCGTCTGCTTTATCGCCTCGGTATCAAGCGCGCCTGGCGCGCACCGGTACCGGTAGTGGTGGTCGGCAACCTGACGGCGGGTGGAAACGGCAAAACGCCGGTGGTGATCTGGCTGGTAGAACAGCTCCAGAAGCGCGGTATCCGCCCGGGAGTTGTCTCACGCGGTTACGGTGGTGAAGCGGCGCAGTATCCACTGGTGCTGAGCCCAGCTACGACAACCGCTGAAGCCGGTGATGAGCCGGTACTGATTTACCAACGTACTGGCGCGCCGGTTGCGGTATCGCCGGTGCGCAGTGATGCCGTAAAGGCACTGCTTGCAGAGCATGGCGTACAAATCATAATTACCGATGATGGTTTGCAGCATTACGCGCTGGCGCGTGACAAAGAGATCGTGGTTATTGACGGCGTGCGGCGTTTTGGCAACGGCTGGTGGCTTCCAGCCGGTCCAATGCGTGAGCGTGCGTCGCGCCTGAAGAGCGTCGATACTGTGATTGTAAACGGTGGTGAAGCCAGAGCGGGTGAGATCCCGATGCATCTTCGTCCCGGACAGGCCGTGAATATGTTGACCGGCGAGCGCAAAGACGTCGCGCAACTGGAACATCTGGTTGCGATGGCCGGTATAGGTCATCCGCCGCGTTTCTTCGCAACGCTGGAGCAGTGCGGCGCAAAGCTTGATAAACGGGTGCCGCTCGCCGATCACCAGGCGTTAGTTGCCGAAGAGGTTGAAAGGCTGGCCGCACCGGGCCAGACGCTGATCATGACGGAAAAAGACGCGGTAAAATGCCGGGCCTTTGCGAAAGAAAACTGGTGGTATCTGCCGGTTGATGCTGAACTCAGCGGCGAACAGCCGGAACATTTGCTCAAGGAACTGCTCGCGTTAGTGCAGTAACTTCTACGTGGTTCCGGTAGCGCTTTGACTGACAGGAAAACGCATGTCTCTACCGCAACTCTCACTTGCAGCCGCACGCAACCTGCATCTTGCCGCCCAGGGGCTTCTGAAGAAGTCCCGCCGCCGCGCGCAGCCAACTGATATCCTCTCTACCGTGCAACGCATGTCGTTGCTGCAAATCGACACCATTAACATCGTGGCGCGTAGCCCGTATCTGGTCCTGTTTAGCCGCCTGGGAAACTATCCTCCGCAGTGGCTGGATAATGCGCTAAGTCAGGGCGAACTGATGGAATACTGGGCGCATGAAGCCTGTTTTCTCCCGCGCAGCGATTTTGCACTGGTGCGTCACCGCATGCTCGCCCCGGACAAAATGGGCTGGAAATACCGTCAGGAGTGGATGGTGGAACACGCGGATGAAATAGAACAACTGATTGCCCATATTCAGGAAAACGGTCCGGTGCGCTCCGCGGATTTTGAACACCCGCGAAAAGGCGCAAGCGGATGGTGGGAGTGGAAACCGCACAAACGCCATCTTGAAGGGCTGTTTACGTCGGGCAAAGTGATGGTGGTCGAGCGCCGCAACTTTCAGCGCGTTTATGACCTCACGCACCGCGTTATGCCTCACTGGGACGATACGCGTGACCTGCTGTCTCAGGACGCAGCCGAAGCCATCATGCTCGGGAACAGCGCCCGCAGCCTGGGCATATTCCGCCCACAGTGGCTGGCGGATTATTATCGCCTGCGTCAGCCGCAGCTAAAACCGCTGCTGGAAACGTGGCAGCGTGAACAGCGCGTGATGCCGGTCTCGGTTGAGTCGTTAGGTGAAATGTGGCTGCATGCGGATTTGTTCCCTCTGCTGGCGCAGGCGCAAGAGGGCAAACTCCAGGCGACCCACAGTGCCGTGCTCTCGCCATTCGACCCCGTAGTCTGGGACAGAAAGCGGGCCGAACAGCTGTTTGATTTCAGCTACCGTCTGGAATGCTACACCCCGGCGCAAAAGCGTCAGTACGGTTATTTTGTTTTGCCGTTGCTTCATAAAGGGCAGCTTGTCGGGCGCATGGACGCTAAAATGCACCGTAAAACCGGCACTCTTGAAATTATCGCGCTCTGGCTGGAAGAGGGCATAAAAGTCACGGCTGGCCTGGAAAAAGGGCTAACGTCTGCGCTCAGTGAATTTGCGCGCTGGCAGGGGGCGTATGAAATTGTACTCGGTCGCGTGCCTGCGGGGCTGTTTACGACCTGTCGAGGTGGCTGGGAAACAGGCACTCCCTGAAAAAAGAATGTGGTAAGCTTTAGCAATTACCCATACGGAGGAACTATGGATCACCGTTTACTTGAAATTATTGCCTGCCCGGTGTGCAACGGCAAACTGTATTACAGCCAGGATAAACAAGAGCTGATTTGCAAACTGGACAGCCTGGCGTTCCCGCTGCGTGACGGTATTCCGGTCCTGCTGGAAAATGAAGCCCGTTCCCTGGTGGCAGAAGAGATCAAACCATGAGTTTTGTTGTCATTATCCCTGCGCGTTATGCTTCAACGCGCCTGCCAGGTAAACCGCTGGTGGATATCAACGGTAAACCGATGATTGTGCATGTCCTTGAACGGGCACGCGAATCGGGCGCCGGACGCGTCATCGTCGCCACCGATCACCCGGATGTCGCGCGAGCGGTTGAGGCCGCGGGTGGGGAAGTGTGCATGACCCGTGCCGACCACCAGTCAGGCACCGAGCGCCTGGCGGAAGTCGTCGAAAAATGCGGTTTCAGTGACGAGACGGTGATTGTGAACGTGCAGGGCGATGAGCCGATGATCCCGGCGGCTATTATCCGTCAGGTGGCCGACAACCTGGCCCAGCGTAAGGTTGGCATGGCGACCCTCGCGGTGCCGATTCACCACGCTGAAGAGGCGTTCAATCCGAATGCGGTGAAAGTGGTCATGGACGCAGAGGGCTACGCGCTCTATTTCTCCCGCGCCACCATTCCGTGGGATCGCGATCGTTTCGCGCAATCGAAAGAGACGATCGGCGAAACCTTCCTGCGCCACATCGGTATTTACGGCTACCGCGCCGGCTTTATTCGTCGCTATGTCGCCTGGGCACCAAGCCCGCTTGAGCATATCGAAATGCTCGAACAGCTTCGCGTACTGTGGTACGGCGAGAAAATTCACGTTGCGGTTGCCCAGGAAGTCCCTGGCACCGGCGTGGATACGCCTGAAGATCTTGAGCGCGTACGCGTCGAATTGCGTTAATTCGCTGCCATCCCCTCGTTCTGGGGGGATGTTCTCTTCCTTTTCTTTTTCATTATTGATCTCGACCGGGTGACATCCGGGGTTCGCGCGCTCATTATAAAAGCAGTAGCCTTAATGGGGGTAATCTCATATGGAACAGCTGCGTGCTGAACTCAGCCATCTCCTTGGCGAACAGCTAAGCCGGGTGGAATGCGTGAATGAAAAGGCCGATACCGCACTCTGGTCGTTGTACGACAGTCAGGGAAACCCCATGCCGCTGATGGCCAGAAGTTTTACCTCGCCGGGCGTCGCCAGACAGTTGGCCTGGAAAATGTCGATGCTGGCGCGGGAAGGGACTGTCCGTATGCCGACGGTCTACGGCGTGATGACCCATGAGGAGCATCCCGGCCCGGATGTTCTGCTTATTGAACGTTTACGCGGGGTTTCTGTTGAAGCTCCGACGCGTACACCGGAGCGCTGGGAACAGCTGAAAGATCAGATTGTCGAGGCTCTGCTTGCCTGGCATCGGCAGGACAGCCGGGGTCTTGTTGGCGCGGTAGACAGCACCCAGGAAAACCTGTGGCCGCTATGGTATCGCCAGCGTGTCGAAGTGCTCTGGGGCACGCTGAACCAGTTCAACAACACCGGTTTAACGATGCAGGACAAACGTATTCTGTTCCGCACCCGGGAATGTCTTCCGACGCTGTTTGAGGGCTTTAACGACAACTGCGTGCTGGTTCACGGCAACTTCACGCTGCGCAGTATGCTTAAAGACTCGCGCAGCGATCAGCTTCTGGCAATGGTCGGGCCGGGGATCATGCTCTGGGCGCCGCGCGAGTACGAACTGTTCAGGCTGAGCGAGGGCGGGGCGGCGGAAGATTTGCTCTGGCACTATCTTCAGCGCGCCCCCGTTGCGGAGGCCTTTCTCTGGCGACGCTGGCTCTATCTTCTCTGGGATGAGGTGGCGCAACTGGTCAACACCGGGCGCTTTAATCGGGCCAGTTTCGATCTGGCCGCAAAATCACTCCTGCCCTGGCTTGCCTGACGAACCCTTAAGCCACTGCCACAGGCGGCCAAGCGTCTCGTAACCGACGCGGTCGCTGTGCATCAGCCATACCGGGGACGGGATTATCCGTTCCCACGGGTTGAGCGGGGCGTCAATGGCCAGCTGGTTTGCCGGAGCAGGAAGCGGATGCAGGCCCTGATTCTCAAAGAAAATCATTGCGCGCGGCAGGTGTGAAGCAGAGGTCACCAGCAGGAACGGCACATCACCGATGGCTTGTTTCACCGCAGCAGCTTCTTCTTCGGTATCTTTTGGGCTATCCAGCGTGATGATGGCGGAACGTGGTACGCCAAGCGATTCAGCCACTCTTGCCCCTGCTTCAGCGGTACTTACCGGGTTGGTTTTTGCCGCAGCGCCCGTGAAGATCATCTTCGATCCCGGATTGGCAAGCCACAGGCGGATCCCCTCGTTCAGGCGCGGCAGGCTGTTGTTGATCAGGTTTGAGCTGGGGGCCCAGTTCGGATCCCAGGTATACCCGCCGCCCAGCACCACGATATAGCCCACCTTCTGTTTTCCCTGCCATGTAGGGTAGGTGTTTTCAATCGGGCGTAACAAACCGTCAGCGACCGGTTGCAGGCTGAGTAACAGCAGCGCCAGCCAGCCCACGGTGACGAGGGATTTACCGCTTTTCTGAAAGCGGCTAAACCATATCAATGCCAGCCCCAGCGCGATGAGAAGCAACAGCAGGGGAAGGGGAAGCATCATGCCTCCGATATATTTTTTTAGGGTAAAAAGCATCCTTTTTGGTTCCTTTTTTAACCATACAGCAGGCGATTGCCCGTGATATTACACCAGAGTGGTTCATTCTCCGCGCGGGTGTGACAAAATAGCGGTTTTGCAGTGAGTGGAACCCTCCCAATGCGGGATCGCAATTTTGATGACATCGCGGAAAAGTTTTCGCGCAACATTTATGGCACCACCAAAGGTCAGCTTCGTCAGACGATCCTCTGGCAGGATCTGGATAAGCTGCTGGCTGAATTTGGTGACCGACCGTTGCGCGTACTGGATGCCGGCGGTGGGGAAGGGCAGACTGCAATTCTGATGGCGCAGCGGGGACATCACGTCACGCTTTGCGATCTTTCTGCCGAGATGGTTGCGCGCGCCGGGCGAGCGGCAGAAGAGAAAGGTGTGAGCGACAACATGCATTTTATACATTGCGCCGCTCAGGACATTCCGCAGCATTTGGAAACGCAGGTTGATCTGATATTGTTTCATGCTGTGCTCGAATGGGTCGCCGAACCACAAGCGATGTTAAAAACGCTGTGGTCGATGTTGCGCCCAGGCGGTGCGTTATCGCTGATGTTTTACAATGCCAACGGCCTGCTAATGCGAAACGTGCTGGTCGGCAATTTTGGCTATGTACAGCAGGGCATGTATAAAAAGAAACGACGCACGCTTTCACCGGATTTCCCCCGTGAACCGCAGCAGGTCTATGGCTGGCTGGAGGAGATCGGTTGGGAAATTACCGGCAAAACCGGCGTGAGGGTGTTTCATGATTATCTGCGTGATAAACAAAAACAGGATGACTGTTTAGACGCCTTAACAGAAATAGAGACGCGGTACTGCCGCCAGGAGCCCTATCTGAGCCTTGGCCGCTATATCCACGTCACCGCGCGCAAGCCGCAGATGCAAGGATAATCTATGAGTGAATTTTCCCAGACAGTCCCCGAACTGGTTGCCTGGGCCAGGAAAAACGATTTCTCCATCTCGCTGCCGGTAGACAGACTCTCATTCCTGCTGGCGGTTGCGACGCTAAACGGCGAACGCCTGGATGGCGAAATGAGTGAAGGCGAACTGGTGGATGCGTTCCGCCACGTCAGTGATGCGTTTGAGCAAACCAGCGAAACCATTAGCGTGCGTGCCAACAACGCAATCAATGATATGGTGCGTCAACGTCTGCTGAACCGCTTTACCAGCGAGCAGGCGGAAGGAAACGCCATCTATCGTCTTACGCCACTGGGCATTGGCATTACCGACTATTACATCCGCCAGCGCGAATTTTCCACGCTGCGTCTCTCCATGCAGCTCTCCATTGTTGCAGGCGAGCTGAAGCGTGCCGCCGACGCGGCTGATGAAAACGGTGACGAGTTCCACTGGCATCGCAACGTTTACGCGCCGCTAAAATACTCGGTCGCCGAGATTTTCGACAGTATCGATCTGACTCAACGTCTGATGGACGAACAGCAGCAGCAGGTCAAAGACGATATCGCTCAACTGCTGAATAAAGACTGGCGTGCGGCCATCTCCAGCTGTGAACTTTTGCTGTCAGAAACGTCCGGTACGCTACGTGAGTTGCAGGATACGCTGGAGGCGGCTGGGGATAAGCTACAGGCCAACCTGCTGCGCATCCAGGACGCGACGATGGCGCACGACGATCTGCATTTTATCGACCGTCTGGTGTTTGATTTGCAGAGTAAGCTTGACCGCATTATCAGCTGGGGCCAGCAGTCGATCGACCTGTGGATCGGTTACGACCGCCACGTGCATAAATTTATCCGTACCGCCATCGATATGGATAAGAACCGCGTCTTTGCTCAGCGTCTGCGCCAGTCGGTACAGACCTACTTTGATGCGCCGTGGGCGCTGACCTACGCCAACGCCGATCGTCTTCTGGATATGCGCGACGAAGAGATGGCGCTGCGTGATGAAGAGGTCACCGGTGAACTGCCGCCGGATCTGGAATACGAAGAATTTAACGAAATTCGCGAGCAGCTTGCGGCGATGATCGAAGAACAGCTCGCTGTCTATAAAGCCAGACAAGCACCGCTGGATCTTGGCCTCGTGGTACGCGACTATCTGGCGCAGTATCCGCGAGCGCGCCACTTCGATGTAGCCCGCATTGTTGTAGACCAGGCGGTGCGCCTGGGCATCGCACAAGCCGATTTCACCGGACTGCCGCCGAAGTGGCAGCCGATTAACGATTACGGAGCCAAGGTACAGGCGCATGTCATTGACAAATATTGAACAAGTGATGCCAGTTAAGCTGGCACAGGCGCTGGCGAATCCGTTGTTTCCGGCGCTGGACAGCCAGCTGCGTGCCGGTCGTCACATTGGCCTTGACGAGCTGGATAATCACGCCTTTTTGATGGACTTTCAGGAGTATCTGGAAGAGTTTTACGCTCGCTATAACGTTGAGCTGATCCGCGCGCCGGAAGGGTTTTTCTACCTGCGTCCGCGCTCTACTACGCTTATTCCGCGCTCGGTGCTTTCCGAACTGGATATGATGGTCGGCAAAATTCTCTGCTACCTCTACCTCAGCCCGGAACGTCTGGCGAATGAAGGGATCTTCACCCAGCAGGAGCTTTACGATGAGCTGCTGTCGCTGGCGGATGAAAGCAAGCTGCTCAAGCTGGTAAATAACCGCTCGACGGGGTCCGATCTGGACCGTCAGAAATTACAGGAAAAAGTTCGCTCTTCCCTGAACCGTCTGCGCCGTCTGGGAATGGTCTGGTTCATGGGTCACGACAGCAGCAAGTTCCGCATTACCGAATCGGTCTTCCGCTTTGGTGCCGACGTGCGTGCGGGTGACGATGCGCGTGAAGCACAGCTGCGCATGATCCGTGACGGTGAAGCGATGCCGGTGGAAAACCATTTGCAGCTCAATGACGAGCACGAAGAGAATCAGCCGGATAGCGGGGAGGAAGAGTAATGATTGAACGCGGTAAATTTCGCTCACTAACGCTGATTAACTGGAACGGCTTCTTTGCCCGAACCTTCGATCTGGATGAGCTGGTGACAACGCTCTCCGGCGGTAACGGGGCAGGTAAATCCACCACCATGGCGGCCTTCGTGACGGCGCTGATCCCTGACCTGACCCTGCTGCACTTCCGTAACACCACTGAAGCGGGTGCAACGAGCGGCTCCCGAGATAAAGGGCTGCACGGTAAGCTGAAAGCGGGCGTCTGTTATTCGGTGCTGGACGTGATCAACTCCCGTCATCAGCGCGTGGTTGTAGGCGTGCGCCTGCAGCAGGTTGCCGGCCGCGACCGTAAAGTAGATATCAAACCGTTTGCGATCCAGGGGCTGCCAACCTCCGTGCAGCCGACCGCGCTGCTGACGGAAACCCTGAATGAACGTCAGGCGCGCGTTCTGACGCTCCAGGAGCTGAAAGACAAGCTGGAAGCCATCGAAGGCGTGCAGTTTAAGCAGTTTAACTCCATTACCGACTACCACTCTCTGATGTTCGATCTCGGCGTGGTGGCCCGTCGTCTGCGCAGCGCGTCAGATCGTAGTAAATACTACCGTCTGATTGAAGCCTCCCTGTACGGCGGTATCTCAAGCGCCATTACCCGCTCCCTGCGCGACTACCTGCTGCCGGAAAACAGCGGCGTGCGTAAGGCCTTCCAGGATATGGAAGCCGCGCTGCGTGAAAACCGCATGACGCTGGAAGCGATTCGCGTTACGCAATCTGACCGCGATCTGTTTAAGCACCTGATCAGCGAAGCCACCAACTACGTGGCGGCAGACTATATGCGTCACGCCAACGAGCGCCGTATTCATCTCGATCAGGCGCTGGAATACCGCCGCGAGCTGTTTACCTCCCGCAAACAGCTGGTCGCCGAGCAGTATAAGCATGTCGAAATGGCGCGCGAACTGGGCGAGCACAACGGTGCCGAAGGGGATCTGGAAGCCGATTACCAGGCGGCCAGCGATCATCTGAACCTGGTGCAAACCGCGCTGCGTCAGCAGGAAAAAATCGAGCGTTATGAAGCCGATCTCGATGAGCTGCAAATTCGTCTTGAAGAGCAAAATGAAGTGGTGGCAGAAGCCGCCGATTTGCAGGAAGAGAACGAAGCCCGCGCGGAAGCCGCCGAGCTGGAAGTGGATGAGCTGAAAAGCCAGCTCGCAGACTACCAGCAGGCGCTGGACGTGCAGCAGACCCGCGCGATCCAATACAACCAGGCGCTGCAGGCGTTGCAGCGTGCCAAAGAGCTGTGCCACCTGCCGGACCTGACCCCTGAAAGCGCTGACGAATGGCTGGATACCTTCCAGGCCAAAGAGCAGGAAGCCACTGAGAAACTGCTTTCTCTTGATCAGAAAATGAGCGTGGCGCAAACGGCACACAGCCAGTTTGAGCAGGCGTACCAGCTGGTGGTGGCGATCAACGGTCCGCTGGCGCGTAACGAAGCATGGGACGTTGCCCGTGAGCTACTGCGCGACGGCGTCAATCAACGCCATCTGGCCGAGCAGGTGCAGCCGCTGCGCATGCGCCTGAACGAGCTGGAACAGCGTCTGCGTGAACAGCAGGAAGCTGAGCGTCTGCTGGCGGAATTCTGCAAACGTCAGGGTAAAAATTACGATTTCGACGAGCTTGAGGCTCTGCATCAGGAGCTGGAAGCGCGTATTGCGGCCCTGTCCGATACCGTATCGAACGCCAGCGAACAGCGCATGACGCTGCGTCAGGAGCTGGAACAGCTTCAGTCCCGTTCGAAGACGCTCTTACAGCGTGCGCCGATCTGGCTGGCCGCACAAAGCAGCCTGAACCAGCTCAGCGAGCAGTGTGGTCAGGAGTTTGCCTCCAGCCAGGACGTCACCGAATACATGCAACAGCTGCTGGAGTGCGAACGCGAAGCGATTGTTGAGCGTGACGAAGTGGGCGCGCGCAAGCGTGACGTCGATGAAGAAATCGAGCGTTTAAGCCAGCCTGGCGGCTCAGAAGATCCGCGCCTGAATGCGTTAGCCGAGCGTTTCGGCGGCGTGCTGCTGTCTGAAATTTACGACGACGTCGGCCTGGACGATGCGCCGTACTTCTCCGCGCTGTACGGTCCGTCCCGTAACGCGATTGTAGTGCCGGATCTGTCGCTGATTTCTGACCAGCTTGCAGGGCTGGAAGACTGCCCGGAAGATCTCTACCTCATCGAAGGGGATCCGCAGTCGTTTGATGACAGCGTATTCAGCGTCGACGAGCTGGAAAAAGCGGTGGTGGTGAAAATCGCCGATCGCCAGTGGCGCTATTCGCGCTTCCCGGAACTGCCGCTGTTTGGCCGCGCCGCGCGTGAAAACCGTATTGAAAGCCTGCACGCCGAGCGTGAAACGCTTTCAGAGCGTTTTGCGACCCTGTCGTTTGACGTGCAGAAAACCCAGCGTCTGCATCAGGCGTTCAGCCGCTTTATCGGCAGCCATCTGGGCGTTGCCTTCCAGCCCGATCCGGAAGCCGAAATTCGTAAGCTCAACACCCGCCGCGGTGAGCTGGAGCGTGCGCTTGCCAGCCATGAAAATGACAACCAGCAAAGCCGCGTGCAGTTTGAGCAGGCAAAAGAGGGCGTTGCGGCCCTTAACCGCATCCTGCCGCGCCTGAACCTGCTGGCGGACGATACGCTCGCCGACCGCGTGGATGAGATTCAGGAACGTCTGGACGAAGCGCAGGAAGCGGCGCGCTTTGTGCAGCAACACGGCAATCAGCTGGCAAAACTGGAGCCGATGGTTTCCGTTCTCCAGAGCGACCCGGAACAGTTTGAGCAGTTAAAAGAAGATTACGCCTGGTCACAGCAGGTGCAGCGCGAAGCGCGTCAGCAGGCGTTTGCCCTCACGGAAGTGGTGCAACGTCGCGCACACTTCGGCTACTCCGATTCAGCAGAAATGCTGAGCGGGAACAGCGATCTGAATGAAAAGCTGCGCCAGCGTCTTGAGCAGGCCGAAGCGGAACGAACGCGCGCCCGTGAAGCGATGCGTACTCACGCTGCACAGCTGAGCCAGTACAGCCAGGTCATGGCATCGCTGAAAAGCTCCTTCGACACCAAGAAAGAGCTGTTAAATGACCTGCACAAAGAGTTGCAGGACATTGGCGTGCGCGCCGACAGCGGCGCAGAAGAGCGGGCGCGTATTCGCCGTGATGAGCTGCATGCTCAGCTCAGCAACAACCGTGCGCGTCGTAATCAGCTCGAAAAAGCGCTGACCTTCTGTGAAGCGGAGATGGACAACCTGACGCGTCGTCTGCGCAAGCTGGAGCGCGACTATTTTGAGATGCGTGAACAGGTTGTGACCGCGAAGGCGGGCTGGTGCGCGGTGATGCGCATGGTGAAGGACAACAACGTGGAGCGTCGTCTGCACCGTCGCGAGCTGGCGTACCTGTCAGCCGATGAACTGCGCTCTATGTCGGATAAGGCGCTGGGTGCGCTGCGTCTGGCCGTGGCGGACAATGAACACCTGCGCGACGTGCTGCGCATGTCCGAAGATCCGAAGCGTCCTGAGCGCAAAATTCAGTTCTTCGTGGCGGTTTATCAGCACTTACGCGAGCGTATTCGTCAGGACATCATCCGTACCGACGATCCGGTTGAAGCGATCGAACAGATGGAGATCGAGCTGGGCCGTCTGACGGAGGAGCTGACCTCCCGCGAGCAGAAGCTGGCAATCAGCTCCCGCAGCGTGGCGAATATTATTCGTAAAACCATTCAGCGCGAGCAGAACCGTATCCGTCAGCTGAACCAGGGCCTGCAAAGCGTGTCGTTTGGCCAGGTCAACAGCGTGCGGCTGAACGTGAACGTGCGTGAGGCGCACTCCACGCTGCTGGACGTGTTGTCTGAACAGCATGAGCAGCATCAGGATCTGTTCAACAGTAACCGCCTGACCTTCTCCGAAGCGCTGGCGAAGCTGTATCAGCGTCTGAATCCGCAGATTGACATGGGCCAGCGTACGCCGCAAACCATCGGCGAGGAGTTGCTGGACTACCGCAACTATCTGGAAATGGAAGTTGAGGTTAACCGTGGCTCAGACGGCTGGCTGCGCGCGGAATCCGGTGCGCTCTCTACCGGTGAAGCCATCGGTACTGGTATGTCGATTCTGGTGATGGTGGTGCAGAGCTGGGAAGATGAAGCGCGTCGTCTGCGCGGCAAGGACATCTCTCCATGCCGTCTGCTGTTCCTCGATGAAGCCGCGCGTCTCGACGCCCGCTCCATCGCCACGCTGTTTGAGCTTTGCGAGCGACTCGATATGCAGCTCATCATCGCGGCGCCGGAAAACATCAGTCCGGAAAAAGGGACAACCTATAAGCTGGTGCGTAAAGTGTTCCAGAACAGTGAACATGTACACGTCGTAGGTCTGCGTGGCTTTGCGCCGCAGCCTCCGGAGTCTTTACCGGGCACGGCTGACGCCTCTTAACCCCGGGTATGATAAAAGGCGGCGCTCAGGCGTCGCTTTTTTTATTCACTTAACTTGTGTTCAGGGCTGCGTTATCTTTAAACTTCTTTACATAAGGTAAGGCAGCAGCGTGTATGCCTTTCTATACTGAAGGAAAGCTCCATAATACTGGGCATGTCGTGAAAAACAGGGGGCAAGGGATGTTGCTTAAGAAAGATCGTGGTCGTCAGCTGTCTGCGCTGAGTTTGTGCCTGACAGTGATGTTTGCTCCACTGTTTACCGCTCAGGCCGATGAGCCTGAAATTGTACCGACTGACAGCTCCGCGACGATGGGCGCGCAGCCGACGTCGCTGTCACAACCGCTGGATCAGTCTCCGGCGACGGCCATCATGGCCGGCATTAAACCGCTGCCGGAAGGCATCGATACTGAATCATTACGCCAGCAGCTTATGACCGGGCTGCCCTCGGGCTATACTCCCGCTTATATTAACCAGCTCACGCTGCTTTACGCTGCGCGCGATATGAAACCGATGTGGGAAAATCGCGATGCGGTACGTGCCTTCCAGCAGCAGCTGGCTGAAGTGGCGATTGCAGGTTTTCAGCCACAGTTCACGACCTGGGTTGAACTCCTGACCGACCCTGCCGTTACCGGACAGGCGCGTGATGTGGTGCTGTCTGATGCCATGATGGGCTACTTGCAGTTTGTGGCGGGGATTTCGGTGAACGGCAACCGCTGGTTATACAGCAGTAAACCGTACAAGCTGGCGACGCCCGCGCTGTCCGTCATTAATCAGTGGCAGCTGTCGCTGGACAACGGTGAACTGCCGCGCTTTATCGCAAGCCTTGCGCCCGCCCACCCGCAGTATGCCACGATGCATCAGTCGCTTCTTGAGCTGGTCGCGGATTCCCGCCCGTGGCCTCAGTTGCGTGGAACAGCAACGCTGCGTCCGGGACAATGGAGCAGCGATGTGCCTGCGATTCGCGAAATTATGAAACGGTCTGGCATGCTTGACAGCGGCCCTAAAATTGCGCTGCCCGGCGACGAGACGCAAAACGCGGTCGTCAGCCCGTCGGCGCCGGTAAAAGAGAAAACCGCCGTTGCGCTGAGCAATAAGCCCGCCGCTTACGATCGCGAACTGGTCGCGGCAGTGAAGCAGTTCCAGGCCGCGCAGGGGCTGGGCGCCGACGGCGTGATTGGTCCATCGACTCGCGACTGGCTGAACGTCTCTCCGGCCCAGCGGGCAGGGGTGCTGGCGTTGAATATCCAGCGCTTGCGCTTGCTGCCGGGCACGTTATCCACCGGCATTATGGTCAACATTCCGGCGTACTCTCTGGTCTACTATCAGGACGGTAGCGAAGTGCTGGCGTCCCGCGTGATTGTGGGTCGACCTGACCGCAAAACGCCGATGATGAGCAGCGCGCTGAATAACGTGGTGGTTAACCCGCCGTGGAACGTGCCGCCGACGCTGGCGCGCAAAGATATCCTGCCTAAGGTCTGGAATGACCCGGGCTATCTGGAGCGACATAACTATACGGTGATGCGTGGCTGGAACAGCAAAGAAGCGATTGACCCCTGGATGGTCGACTGGTCAACGATTACGCCTTCGAACCTGCCGTTCCGTTTCCAGCAGGCACCGGGTGCGCATAACTCGCTCGGACGTTACAAATTCAATATGCCAAGTTCGGACGCAATCTATCTGCATGATACCCCGAACCATAATCTGTTCCAGAAAGACGCACGCGCGCTCAGTTCTGGCTGCGTTCGCGTGAATAAGGCCTCCGAACTGGCGAATATGCTGTTGCAGGATGCAGGCTGGAACGATACGCGGATATCAGATGCCCTGAAGCAGGGGGATACGCGTTACGTCAATATCCGCCACAATATTCCGGTCAATCTTTACTATCTGACGGCGTTTGTGGGCGCGGACGGACGTACCCAGTATCGTACAGATATTTACAATTATGATCTGACAGCGCGATCCGGCGCACAAATCTTGCCAAAAGCGGAACAATTAATCAGGTAAATGAAGTAGTTCGGTAAAAATGATTGTCGTAAGTTATGGTGAATATGAGGCGATCTGGTTGCAAGCCGCGTATTCACTGGGGTTGGGCGCCTTGACGTAGCAGGCTTTGCCAGTTATGGTGCCCTTCGTGCGCTAAGCATATTGACAATTTCTTTTACCTGTAGACCTGATTATCATGGACAAATTTGACGCTAATCGCCGCAAATTGCTGGCGTTAGGTGGCGTTGCGCTGGGCGCAGCAGCCATCCTTCCGACGCCAGCATTTGCCACCCTCTCGACACCTCGTCCGCGTATTTTAACGCTCAACAATCTGCATACTGGTGAGACGCTTAAAGCGGAATTTTTCGATGGCAGAGGCTATATTCAGGATGAATTAGCACGACTCAACCATTTTTTCCGTGATTTCCGCGCGAACAAAATCAAAGCCATCGACCCTGGATTATTCGATCAGCTTTACCGCTTGCAGGGACTGCTGGGGACCAAAAGGCCGGTGCAACTCATTTCTGGCTATCGCTCTCTGGATACCAACAATGAACTGCGCGCCCACAGCCGTGGGGTAGCGAAAAAAAGCTATCACACCAAAGGGCAGGCGATGGATTTCCATATTGAAGGCGTTTCGTTAGCCAATATTCGCAAAGCGGCGTTATCTATGCGCGCAGGTGGTGTAGGATACTACCCACGTAGCAACTTTGTGCATATTGATACCGGGCCGGTTCGGCACTGGTAATAACGAAACACAGGAGCAGTATGAACTATCGTATTATTCCGGTTACCGCGTTCTCACAGAACTGTTCATTGATCTGGTGTGAACAAACTAAACTGGCCGCGCTTGTTGATCCCGGTGGCGACGCTGAGACAATCAAGCAGGAGGTCGCTGCCAGCGGTGTAACGCTGATGCAGATTTTACTGACCCATGGCCATCTTGACCATGTGGGTGCAGCGGCTGAACTGGCTGAACACTACGGTGTGCCGATTATCGGCCCGGAAAAAGAAGATGAGTTCTGGCTTCAGGGGCTGCCTGCCCAAAGCCGCATGTTTGGTCTGGATGACTGTCAGCCACTGACACCGGACCGCTGGCTGAACGAAGGCGATCGCGTTAACGTAGGGAATGTAACTTTACAGGTGTTGCATTGCCCCGGGCATACGCCTGGCCATATTGTCTTCTTTGATGACGTGTCACGCCTGCTGATTTCCGGTGACGTGATTTTCAAAGGGGGCGTAGGACGCAGCGATTTCCCACGCGGCGATCACGGTCAGCTGATTCAGTCGATTAAGCAGAAGTTATTACCGTTAGGTGATGATGTGACGTTTATCCCTGGACACGGACCAATGTCAACGCTGGGCGATGAGCGGTTGCATAACCCGTTCCTTCAGGATGAAATGCCTGTCTGGTAAACCCTTTCAATAAAAAAGCCTGCGCGATGCAGGCTTTTTTTATGGGTGCAGGTTACAGCACCGCGACAATGGCTTCGCACAGTGGCGCCATGTTGTCAGGCGTCATACCTGCAACGTTCACGCGGCCAGAGGCAACGGCATAGACGCCAAACTCTTCACGCAGGCGCAGCACCTGCTCTTTGGTCAGGCCGCTGAAGGAGAACATGCCGTTCTGCTTGATGATGAAGCTGAAGTCACGGTCGGCGCCTTTCTCAGCCAGCGTGTTCACAAACAGCAGACGCATGCGTTGAATGCGCTGACGCATATCGTTCAGCTCTTGTTCCCAGATTGCGCGCAGCGCATCGTTGCTCAGGATCGTCGCAACTACAGACGCACCGTGTGCCGGTGGGTTGGAGTAGTTAGCGCGGATCACGGACTTCATCTGGCTGAATGCGCGATCGACAGTTTGATCGTCAGCGGCCACCAGCGTACAGGCGCCGACACGCTCGTTATACAGACCAAAGTTCTTGGAATAGGAGCTTGCGACAATCAGCTCCTGATGGACGGCGGCGAATGCGCGCAGACCTTCAGCATCTTCTTCCAGACCACGGGCAAAGCCCTGGTAAGCGAAGTCGAACAGCGGCAGCCAGCCTTTTTCAACGGACAGCTTAGCCAGCTGTTCCCACTGTTCAAGCGTAGGATCGATACCAGTTGGGTTATGGCAGCAGCCATGGAACAGCACCACATCGCCCGCCTGGGCTTCGCTCAGGCTGGCCAGCAAACCATCGAAGTCCAGCGCGTGGTTTGCCGCGTCATAGTAGGCGTATTCACGGACTTCCAGACCCGCAGAATTAAACACGCTCTTGTGGTTCGGCCAGCTTGGATTGCTTACCCAGACACGCTTAACAGAGGTGTTTTTCGCCAGGAAATCTGCCGCCACGCGCAGTGCGCCGGTACCGCCTGGGGTCTGCGCCGTGCGGGCGCGTTTTTCGCTCACAATGGTGCTGCCTTTGCCGAACAGCAGCTCCTGGGTGCAGCGACCAAATTCAGGGATACCATCAATACCGAGGTAGTTTTTGGTGGTTTCGTTTTCCAGCAGATACTGCTCAGCTTTTTTGACGCTGGTCAGTACCGGAGTTTTGCCGGTTTCATCTTTATATACACCAATACCCAGGTTGATTTTGCCAGGGCGGTCGTCGGCACGAAACAGATCGGCCAGGCCCAGAATTGGGTCGGCAGGAGCGGCAGTAATGTTCTCAAACATGACGAAGTTCCATTGTGATTACAGAAGTGAAATCCGCTATCAGGTTAACGGTAGATTTACAAAATGCCAACCGTTTGCGACGAAAAGCGTGCGGCTTTTCAAAAGTCGCTATTATTTTCTCTCGGGAATAAAAAAACAGGGCCGAAGCCCTGTTCATTAAGCATATAGCAACGAGGTGTGCTGATTAGAACTGGTAAACCAGACCCAGAGCCACGATGTCGTCGTTGTTGATGCCCAGCTTGTTGTCGTCTTTCAGCTGGTTGATCTGATAGTCAACATAGGTAGACATGTTTTTGTTGAAGTAGTAGGTCGCACCGATATCAACGTAGTTGATGTAGTCTTCGTCACCGATACCTTCTACGTCTTTCGCTTTAGATTTGTAGTAAGCGATGGATGGACGCAGGCCGAAATCGAACTGGTACTGAGCGACAACAGAGAAGTCCTGAGACTTGTTAGCGAAACCACGGCTGCCCAGGCGCGCTGCGTTACGCATTTCGCCATAAATGGCTGCCAGGTAGATGTTGTTCGCGTCGTACTTCAGGCCGGTTGCCCACTGTTCAGCTTTGTCGCCTTCACCCCATTCCAGAGTCTGCTGGTTGTTGGTACGGTCAGCGGCGCCATAAGCACCGACAATGCCGAAGCCTTCGTAGTCATAGCTCAGAGAGGTCGCCCAGCCGTCGCCGTTGGAACGTACCGCGTCATCACGTTCATTTTTGCCCAGGTACTGAACACCAAAGTTCAGACCGTCAACCAGGCCGAAGAAGTTGCTGTTACGGTAAGTCGCCAGACCACCCGTACGGCCTGCGAAGAAGTTATCGCTCGCGCCGGTGTCGCCGCCGAACTCAGGCAGCATATCGGTGATGCCGATTGCGTCATAGACCAGACCGTAGTTACGACCGTAGTCGAAGGAACCTGCGTCACCAAATTTCAGACCTGCGAATGCCAGACGGGTTTTGTTGCCGTTCTGCGCATCGCCGCCTTCAGAGTTGTTACCCTGGAAATTGTATTCCCACTGACCGTAGCCAGTCAGCTGATCGTTGATCTGAGTTTCACCTTTGAAGCCCAGACGCGCGTAAGTGTTGTCGCCATCGTTGCCCGCGTAATCAGAGAAGTAATGCAGGCCAACTGCTTTCCCGTAAAGATCTAATTTGTTGCCGTCTTTGTTATAGATTTCAGCAGCGTTTGCTGCACCGGCTACCAGCAGGGCAGGGACTACCACTGCCAGGATATTGCGCTTCATCATTATTTATTACCCTCATTGGTTTTTTTATGACACTCGCCACTGCCGTCAATAAATTCTGTCAATAAATATTTCCGGAACTATTGATGAGAGTTAGGTGTCTTTATGTGTCTGACAGGCATCTTTCCATTCATAGAACCGTTTCGCTACACTGAAAGTGCTACAATCTTCAAGATTCAGTTACCAAAAGAAAATATGTGTAACTAAATATGTATTTTTGGGAACTTTGTGAAGCACCTCAAACTTCAGCGCGTTCTGGTGAATTAAACCTCCACTTTATTCTTATATATATGATTTCCTTATGTTTAATTTAGCTAAAGGCCTTTCGTATAAACAGAAGTTAAACGGCTCATTTTTTCTTATAATCGACAAAAGCCATCCAGATGGCTGTGAAAGTGGTTGTTTTTTGTGCTATTGCGTAAGGATTATATTAAGCGCAATAAGAATAGGGTTATTTTTTTGTCTAAGAATATTTCGTGGAAACAAAACGTAACAGGTAGAGGGAATTGCGGGGTTGTGGTTTATAGACGCTTACTTTTGACTGACGAAAACTGACATTGCAGGATAAAATAATGGCCAGCATTTGCTGGCCATTAATGATTTGGTCGGTTAGAAACTTGCGTTACGCGGTGTGCGTGGGAACGGAATCACATCACGTACGTTCTGAACACCTGTTACGTAAGCAATCAGACGTTCGAAGCCCAGGCCAAAGCCAGAGTGCGGAACGGTGCCGTAGCGACGGAGATCGCGATACCAGCTGTAGTCCGCCGGGTTCAGGCCCATCTCCTGCATACGCGCGTCCAGCACATCCAGGCGCTCTTCACGCTGGGAGCCACCGATGATCTCACCGATGCCCGGCGCCAGAACATCCATCGCGGCAACGGTTTTACCATCTTCGTTAAGGCGCATATAGAACGCCTTAATGTCTTTCGGATAGTTTTTCACCACAACCGGTGCTTTGAAGTGCTTCTCTGCCAGATAACGTTCATGCTCGGAGGAGAGATCCACGCCCCAGTAAACCGGGTTTTCGAATTTCTCACCGCATTTTTCCAGGATAGCGACCGCGTCGGTGTAATCCACCTGCGCGAAGTCTGCGGAGACGAAGCGTTCAAGACGGGCGATGGCGTCGTTATCGACACGCTCAGCGAAGAATTTCATGTCGTCTGCGCGTTCTTCGAGAACGGCTTTGAACACGTATTTCAGCATCGCTTCTGCCAGGCCAGCCACGTCATTCAGATCGGCAAAGGCGACTTCCGGCTCCAGCATCCAGAATTCCGCCAGGTGACGGCTGGTGTTAGAGTTTTCCGCACGGAAGGTTGGGCCGAAGGTGTAGATCTTAGACAGCGCACAGGCGTAGGTTTCGCCGTTGAGCTGGCCGGAAACCGTCAGGAAGGCTTCTTTACCAAAGAAGTCTTTGTCGTAATCGACTTTTCCTTCCGGCGTACGTGGCAGGTTTTCCATATCCAGCGTTGAAACGCGGAACATTTCACCTGCGCCTTCGGTATCGGATGCCGTGATCAGCGGAGTAGACACCCAGAAGTAACCCTGCTCGTCAAAGAATCGATGCAGCGCCTGCGCCAGCGTATGACGCACGCGCGCCACTGCACCAATAAGGTTGGTGCGCGGACGCAGGTGCGCAACTTCACGCAGATATTCGATGCTGTGACGCTTTGCAGCCATCGGATAGGTGTCCGGATCTTCAACCCAGCCGGTCACTTCCACCGAGGTCGCCTGAATTTCGTAGCTCTGACCCTGGCCCGGAGAGGCCACCACAACACCGGTGACGATCACGGAACAGCCGGTTGTCAGGTGCAGAACGTCATCATTGTAATTGGGCAGAGAATTATTAATGACGGCCTGTACAGGATCAAAGCAGGAACCGTCATAGACGGCGAGGAAGGAGATGCCAGCTTTAGAATCTCGGCGAGTACGCACCCATCCGCGCACGGTGACCTCCTGGTCAACGGCGACACGGCCCTGGAGTACGTCGGCTACAGGCACAACGCTCATAATATTCTCTCTGTTAATAGTCGGAAAAATAAACACTTGTCCGCCCTGATAGGGGGGATATCTATGTTACCTGCCATCCGCTATCAGACAAGTAAATTTCACCGTCTTAAGAGAAGAAATAAGAAATTAATAAGAGAAGGGGAGCCATGAAGGCTCCCCCGAAGCCGTTAACTGGCTTTTTTAACCTGAGGCAGATCGAAGGCTTTACGTAATGCGCGGACAAACGCTTTGTCATGGCAGATGGTTTTGCCCGGGCTGTCGGAAAGCTTCGCGACCGGCTTACCGTTACATTCCACTAGCTTTATGACGATGTTCAGCGGTTTCACCTGGGGGATATCACAGGTTAAGCGCGTACCAATTCCGAAACTCAGGTTCACCCGCGATGAGAAGTGGCGATAAAGGTCGACGGCTTTCGCCAGGTCAAGGTTATCGGAGAAGACCAGCACCTTACTCATGGGATCGATACCCAGTTTTTCGTAATGGGCGATGGCTTTCTCACCCCATTCAACCGGGTCCCCGGAATCATGGCGCAAACCCTGGTAGCGTTCGGCAAACTCAGGGCCAAAGTCGCGCAGGAACGCGTCCATGGTAATGCAGTCGGTAAGGGCAATACCCAGCCGATCCGGGTATTCCTCAAGCCACGCGGCGAGGGCGGCGCGCTGGCTGTTGGCAAGGTCAGGGCTGATCTGCTGGTGCGCCTGGAACCATTCGTGCGCCTGGGTACCCATCGGCGTTAAATCAAGGCGACGCGCCAGATCGTAGTTACTGGTGCCAACGAACCACGGCTCCTGTTGCAGACGTCTGACAATGGCTTCCTGAACCTCGCGAGAGAAGCGGCGGCGCGTGCCAAAGTCCATCAGACGGAAGCGGGACATATCCAGCCCTTCTGTCAGTCTGGAAAACTCAACGAGTTTATTCTCCAGAGCAGCAACCGCCTGCGTTACACCGGTTTCAGGGGAGCGATAGCGGTGGGCCAGCTCGCTGATCACGGCCAGAAGCGGCACTTCCCACATGATCACTTCGCGCCACGGGCCGGTCAGACGAATGTCCAGCTTGCCGTTATCATTGGTGACGGTGACCTGTTCCGGCTTATAGCGGAACTCACGCAGCCAGTTCAGATAGTCCGCTTTAAAGAAAGGCAGGCCTGAAAGCCACTGATATTCGTCATCGGTGAGCGCCAGATGCTGCATGGCATCGACCTGTTCACGAATGGAATCTGCGTAGATACCCAGCAAGTCGTCACCCCGGCAGCGAAATTCCGCCGCAACATGAACATCATGATAGTGGTGAAACACGGCTTGCTGCATATGCAGCTTGTACGCGTCGGTATCCAGCAACGTATGCAGAACCGGAGAAGCGAATTGAGTCATAGGTGCGCTGTAGCATCCTCTCACGGGAGCGTTTAGTACAATAAACAACTCCGGAGTATACCCTGTTTAGTGATTTATTGAACCCCGATCACAACATAAGCACACTTTATGGTCGAGCGCATTTCGTGCCCCGTGTTATAAAAATGTAGCAAAAACGGCGTTGTGCCTGAAAAGATGAACATTCTGCATAGCGCGTTTTACACAACCGGAATATATTGAATCGTTACTCGACAAACGATGCATAAGGTTTTCTATGACACAACAGCCACAAGCTAAATACCGCCACGACTACCGTGCGCCGGATTACCTGATAAGCGATATCGATCTGACCTTCGACCTGGATGCCACAAAAACCGTCGTCACGGCGGTAAGCCAGGTGACGCGCCAGAGCGCGACAGCCGTGCCGCTGCGTCTGGATGGTGAAGACCTGACGCTGGTTTCCCTGCATATTAATGATGAAGCCTGGTCAGACTATAAAGAAGAAGGCAACCAGCTGGTCATCGACAACCTGCCGGAACGCTTTACCCTGCGCATCGTGAATGAAATCAGCCCTGCCGCCAATACCGCGCTGGAAGGGCTTTACCAGTCAGGCGTAGCCCTGTGCACCCAATGTGAAGCCGAAGGGTTCCGCCACATTACCTGGTATCTGGATCGCCCGGACGTCCTGGCGCGCTTTACCACCAAAATTATTGCCGACAAAACGCTGTACCCGTACCTGCTTTCCAACGGCAACCGGATTGGTGAAGGGGAACTGGAGAATGGCCGTCACTGGGTACAGTGGCAGGATCCGTTCCCTAAACCATGCTATCTGTTTGCGCTGGTGGCGGGCGATTTCGATGTTCTGCGCGACACCTTTAAAACGCGCTCTGGCCGTGAAGTCGCGCTGGAGCTGTTCGTGGACCGTGGCAACCTTGACCGCGCCCCGTGGGCCATGACTTCCCTCATCAACTCCATGAAGTGGGATGAAACGCGCTTTGGCCTCGAATATGACCTCGACATCTATATGATCGTTGCTGTCGATTTCTTCAATATGGGCGCGATGGAGAATAAAGGTCTTAACATCTTCAACTCCAAATACGTGCTGGCGCGTACCGATACCGCAACGGATAAAGATTACCTCGATATCGAACGCGTTATCGGCCACGAATATTTCCATAACTGGACCGGGAACCGCGTCACCTGCCGCGACTGGTTCCAGCTGAGCCTGAAAGAGGGCTTAACCGTCTTCCGCGATCAGGAGTTCAGCTCCGATCTGGGATCGCGGGCGGTAAACCGCATCAACAACGTGCGCACCATGCGTGGTCTGCAATTTGCAGAAGATGCCAGCCCAATGGCCCATCCGATCCGCCCGGATAAAGTCATTGAGATGAATAACTTCTACACCCTGACGGTGTACGAAAAAGGCGCTGAAATTATCCGCATGATCCACACCCTGCTGGGCGAAGCGAATTTCCAGAAAGGGATGCAGCTTTACTTCGAGCGTCATGACGGCAGTGCGGCCACCTGCGACGATTTCGTCCAGGCGATGGAAGACGCCTCTAACGTGGATCTGTCTCATTTCCGCCGCTGGTACAGCCAGGCCGGTACGCCGATTGTGACGGTCAAAGACGACTACAACCCGGAAACTGAGCAGTACACGCTGACCATCAGCCAGCGCACACCGCCAACGGCGGAGCAGGAAGAGAAACATCCGCTGCACATTCCGTTCAGCGTTGAGCTGTACGACAACGAAGGCAACGTGATCCCGCTACAGAAGGGCGGTCACCCGGTACATAACGTGCTGAATGTGACCCAGGCAGAGCAGACCTTTATCTTCGATAACGTCTATTTCCAGCCTGTTCCTGCCCTGCTGTGCGAGTTCTCCGCGCCGGTGAAACTCGAATACAAGTGGAGCGATCAGCAACTGACGTTCCTGATGCGTTACGCGCGCAACGATTTCTCGCGCTGGGATGCGGCACAAAGCCTGCTGGCGACCTACATCAAGCTGAACGTCAACCGTTACCAGCAGGGCCAGCCGCTGACGCTGCCGGTTCATGTGGCAGACGCGTTCCGTGCCATCCTGCTGGATGAGAATATTGACCCGGCGCTGGCGGCTGAAATTTTGACGCTGCCGTCCGCGACTGAAATCGCCGAGCTGTTTGACATCATCGACCCCATTGCGATCGTCGCCGTGCGTGAAGCGCTGACCCGCACGCTGGCGACCGAGCTGGCGGACGAGTTCCTGGCGATTTACAACGCCAACAAGCTGGACGCGTATCGGGTGGAACATGCGGATATCGGTAAACGTTCCCTGCGCAATACCTGCCTGCGCTATCTGGCGTTTGGTGAGGCAGAGCTGGCGAACACGCTGGTGAGCAAGCAGTACCACGAAGCCGATAACATGACGGATGCGCTGGCTGCGCTGGCCGCAAGCGTTGCCGCCGAGCTGCCGTGCCGCGATGCGCTGATGCAGGAGTACGACGACAAGTGGCATCAGGATGGTCTGGTGATGGACAAGTGGTTCATTCTTCAGGCCACCAGCCCGGCAGCCGATGCGCTCAGCAACGTACGCAGCCTGCTGAAGCACCGTTCGTTCACCATGAGCAACCCGAACCGCGTCCGCTCGCTGATTGGCGCGTTTGCCAGCAGCAACCCGGCCGCGTTCCACGCCGAAGACGGCAGCGGATATCAGTTCATGGTTGAAATGCTGACCGAGCTGAACAGCCGTAACCCGCAGGTGGCGTCTCGTCTGATTGAGCCGCTGATCCGCCTGAAACGCTACGATGCGCAGCGTCAGGCGAAAATGCGTGCCGCACTTGAGCAGCTGAAAGGGCTGGAAAATTTGTCTGGCGATCTGTACGAGAAGATTACAAAGGCGCTGGCCTGATGTAAAAAAGCCCGGTGGCGCTTCGCTTACCGGGCCTACGATTTGCCCTTGCGCCGTGCTCCCTGTTGAAGAGGGCCGGGGTGAGGGCATCAGGCATTAGCCTTTATCCGCTGAATCTCCGCTTCTCCACGTTTCATCACTCTATCCAGCACTTCCGCCTCCAGCTCCGCCAGTCTGGCCGATCCCACCCGGCGAGGACGTGGAATATCCACCGTCAGATCCAGACCAATTTTACCCTCTTCTATTAACAGCACCCTGTCTGCCATTGCCACAGCTTCGCTTACGTCATGCGTCACCAGCAGCACCGTAAAGCCGTGCGTCTGCCAGAGGGTTTCAATCAGATCCTGCATCTCGATCCGCGTCAGGGCATCAAGCGCGCCGAGCGGTTCATCAAGCAGCAGCAGGCCGGGACGATGAATCAGCGCGCGTGCCAGGGCCACGCGCTGCTTTTGTCCACCCGACAGGGCCGCAGGCCACTCTCCCGCGCGATTCTCCAGCCCTACCGCGGCGAGTGCCTGCCGGGCGTCCTCCCGCCAGCTGCCCTTCAGGCCCAGCCCGACGTTATCCATCACCGTTTTCCACGGCAGCAGACGCGCGTCCTGAAACATCATGCGCGTATCATCCTGAATCGTGGACAGCGGCGTCGTGCCCGCCAGAATGTCACCACTGTTTGGCGCCTCCAGCCCGGCTAAAAGACGCAGCAGGGTACTCTTGCCGCCACCGCTGCGGCCAACAACGGCCACAAACTGTCCGGCAGGAATATGCAGATCCAGTGCATTCAGAATGGTGTTGTCGCCGTAGCGTTTGGTCACGCCGTTCAGCAGTAACGGTGTTCCCTGGTTCAGTCGTGCAGTATTCATGCTTTCGCCTCCTGAGCGGTGTAGGCCGGGTTCCAGCGCAGCCAGCTACGTTCCAGCCACTGGGCGCTGACGTCCGCAAGTTTGCCAAGCAGGGCATAAAGGATAATGGCAACCACCACCACGTCCGTTTGCAGGAACTCGCGGGCGTTCATCGCCAGATAACCAATGCCGGAGTTGGCCGAAATGGTTTCCGCCACGATCAGGGTTAGCCACATCAGGCCGAGCGCAAAACGCACCCCAACCATAATGGAGGGCAGGGCGCCCGGCAGGATCACATGGGTAAACAGGGCAAAACCTGACAGGCCATAGCTGCGGGCCATCTCAACCAGACCGCGATCGATATTGCGGATCCCATGCCAGGTATTGATATAAATCGGGAATAATGTTCCCAGCGCCACGAGGAAAATTTTGGCGCTCTCATCAATGCCGAACCACAGGATAACCAGCGGAATAAGCGCCAGATGCGGCACGTTACGCAGCATTTGAACGGAGGTATCCAGCAGCCGCTCACCCCAGCGGGACAGGCCGCTGATCAGCCCCAGCGTCAGGCCGATGCTCCCGCCAATCGAAAAGCCGATTACCGCGCGCCAGGAGCTGATGGCAAGATGTTGCCAAAGCTCACCGCTGGCGCTTAGCGACCAGAACGCTTCCACAACGCCCTCCGGAGAGGGCAAAATACGGCTCGACAGCCAGCCAGTTGAAGACGCCAGTTGCCAGACGAGGACAATGCCGACGGGCAGAAACCACGGTGCGGCGCGCAGCAGCCATTTTTGTGCGGTTGAAGACATGGTGGCTCCTTAACTTTGCGCGACTTTTCTCGGGATAAACGCATTCGCCACGGCTTCGCCCTGCAACTGAAGCTGACGTGGCTGCGGAATCTCCGGGATAGCGACATCCAGGTGCGGGAAGAGCAGTTCACCCACCTTGTAGGCCTCCTCCAGATGCGGGTAGCCAGACAGGATAAAGCTGTCGATCCCCAGCGCCGCGTATTCATTAATGCGTGCCGCTACGGTTGGACCGTCGCCGACCAGCGCCGTACCGGCGCCGCCACGCACCAGACCCACCCCGGCCCACAGGTTCGGGCTGATCTCAAGATTTTCACGCTTGCCGTTGTGCAGGGAGGCCATTCGGTGTTGGCCCACTGAGTCGGTTTTGGCAAACGCCGCCTGTGCTTTGGCGATAGTGTCGTCGTCCAGATGAGCGATCAGACGGTCGGCGGCTTGCCAGGCCTCGTCGTTGGTTTCGCGTACGATCACGTGCAGGCGAATGCCGAAGCGCACCGTACGGCCATGTTCTGCGGCTTTGGCGCGTACCTGAGCAACTTTCTCTTTAACCAGCTCCGGTGGCTCGCCCCAGGTCAGATAGAGATCGACCTGCTCAGCCGCCAGCTCCTGCGCCACGTCCGACGATCCGCCGAAATAAAGGGGAGGGCGCGGCTGCTGTACCGGCGGGAAGTAGAGTTGCGCATCGCGAACGTGGATATGTTTTCCTTCGAAGGTGACGGTTTCCCCTTCCAGCAGACGTCGCCAGACGCGGGTGAACTCTGCGGAGGCTTCATAGCGCTCGGTATGATCGAGAAAAACACCATCGCCCGCCAGCTCCTGCGGATCGCTGCCCGTCACCAGATTGAACAGCGCGCGGCCGTTGGAGAGCCTGTCCAGCGTTGCCGCCTGGCGTGCCGCGACGGTGGGCGACACCACGCTCGGGCGCAAGGCTACCAGGAATTTCAGGCGCTGGGTGACGGGGATCATCGACGCGGCAACCAGCCACGCATCCTCACATGAACGGCCCGTCGGGATCAGCACCCCGGTAAAACCGATGCGGTCTGCCGCCTGGGCGATCTGCTGTAGATAGCCGTGATCGACCGGGCGGGCGCCTTCTTCTGTGCCAAGATAGTGTCCATCACCGTGGGTGGGTAAAAACCAGAAAAGATTCAGACTCATGATTTTTTTCCTTCAATGCCAGCGGGTTGCCAGATGCGTTCGCGAATATTCACCTGCTTTGGAACTAGGCGGTTTTGATAAAAGAGGTCTGCCGTTTGCTGCTGGAGGGCGGCAACGTGGGCGTCAACCGGCGCTATGGTGGTGGGAGGACGGTGGTCAAGATAGGTGGCGATCACCGGTTCAGGCAGGCCCATGGTTTTTGCCAGTAGCGTGATGCTCTGCTGACGCTGGCTTTGGATCAGCGCATCGGCCTGAGAGAAGGTATCCAGCACCTGCTGAATAAATGCGCCATTTTTTTCAGCGTAAGGACGTGCCGCCAGGTAGAACGAACCGGTTTGTTTCAGGGTGGTGCCGTCTTTCAGCACCCGCACACCGCCCTGCAACAGTGCGGCGGAGTAGTACGGATCCCAGATAGCCCAGGCATCAACATTTTTTTGCTGAAACGCCGCGCGCGCATCGGCAGGCGTCAGGTAAACGGGCTGGATATCGGTGAATTTGAGGCTGGCCTCCTGCAACGCGCGCAGCAGCAGGTTGTGCGAGCTGGAACCTTTCTGAAAAGCAACCTTATGGCCTTTGAGATCGGCGACGCTTTTGATCTCGCTGTTTTCCGGCACCAAAATAACCTCTGCCTTCGGCTTGGCGGGTTCAACGCCAACGTAAACCAGATCCGCCCCGGCCGCCTGGGCAAAGATCGGCGGGATATCGCCGGTGCTGCCTAAATCAATACTCCCGACGTTCAGCGCCTCCAGCATCTGCGGTCCGGCAGGGAACTCGACCCATGAGAATTTGGTCTGCGGGAAACGTTTCTCCAGCAACGCATGGCTTTTCGCCAGCACCATGCTGACGCTGCCTTTCTGATAACCGATACGCAGGCTCTCCGGCGTTTTCTCCGCCGCCTGAGCCAGCGATGCCACTGCCAGCAGACCTGCCAGCCCGATACGGGTAACTGTTTTAAACATGCGCCACTCCTTGTGATTGATGAAATGCCGCCGCGTGGCGATCCCGACGATTAAGGGCGTGCCAGAATGTTTCAAGCGCGCTGTCGAGGCGGGTTTGCAGATTCGGCGTGAAATGCGGTTTATGCTGGTAGTCGATTACCTGTGAGTCGTCAGCGAAGACGCCATGCAGGATCTCCTGCGCTTTCAGCGCGTTCAGAACCGGCTTGAGGGCATAATCCACCGCCAGTAAATGGGCTACCGTACCGCCTGTGGCCAGCGGCAGGACGACCTTACCGTCCAGCGCGCGTTCGGGCAGCAGATCGAGCAGCGTTTTCAGTGCACCGGAAAAAGAGGCTTTATAAATTGGTGTCGCGACGACCAACCCGTCAGCACGCTTAAGTTGTTCGATCAGGGTTTTCAGCGCCGGGCTGTCGAAACGTGCGTAGAGCAGATCTTCAGGCGCGAAATTGTGCAAATTCCAGTGACACACTTCGACATCCAGAGCATTAAGCTTTTCGCGAGCGTATTCCAGCAGTGCGCTGGATCGAGAGGGGAAGCGGGGGCTTCCGGCCAGGGTAATGACGCGCATGGTTGCTCCTTATAACTAATTGTTTGCTTTTATCTAACATTCATAACAATTTTCAGGAGTGTGACATTGCGTGGTTATTCCACTAAATGATTTATCCTCAGGATGAATGCAGAAAAAAGCATAAGAAGCGAACCGATAAGTAAACGATTGCGTTTTACATGGCTTTTTTTGCCACAGGTCAATTCCCTTTCCGGGCGGGATCGCACATAATCCCCTCCCGGTTTGCACACCGGGAATCCAGGAGAGTTCATGTACTACCCCTTCGTTCGTAAAGCCCTTTTCCAGCTCGATCCTGAGCGCGCTCATGAATTTACATTTCAGCAGTTACGTCGTATTACAGGAACGCCTCTGGCCGCGCTGGTGCGTCAAAACGTGCCGGAAAAACCTGTCCAATGCATGGGCCTGACGTTCAAAAATCCACTGGGCCTTGCGGCCGGTCTGGACAAAAATGGCGAATGCATTGATGCACTCGGCGCGATGGGCTTTGGCTCGATCGAAATCGGGACAGTGACGCCGCGTCCGCAGCCGGGAAATGACAAGCCACGTCTGTTCCGCCTGGTTGAAGCCGAGGGGCTGATCAACCGCATGGGCTTTAATAACCTTGGCGTCGATCATCTGGTTGAGAACGTTAAGAAAGCCCATTTTGATGGTGTGCTGGGTATTAATATTGGCAAAAATAAAGACACGCCAGTCGAGCAGGGTAAAGATGACTATCTGATTTGTATGGAAAAAGTCTATGCCTATGCCGGTTATATCGCGGTGAATATATCCTCGCCTAACACCCCAGGGCTGCGTTCATTACAATATGGCGAAGCGCTCGACGATCTTCTTGGCGCCATTAAAAATAAACAAACGGCACTACAGGCGATCCACCATAAATATGTTCCGGTCGCGGTTAAGATCGCCCCGGATCTTTCGGCAGAGGAATTGATCCAGGTTGCCGACAGTTTAGTTCGCCATAATATTGATGGTGTGATTGCGACCAATACCACGCTCGATCGCTCCCTCGTCCAGGGAATGAAAAACTGTGACGAAGCGGGTGGATTAAGTGGCCGTCCGGTACAATTAAAAAGCACCGAAATTATTCGCGCACTCTCCGCGGAATTAAAAGGCCAGCTGCCGATTATTGGCGTGGGTGGCATTGACTCCGTCATCGCTGCACGTGAGAAGATGGCGGCAGGGGCTTCACTGGTGCAAATTTATTCCGGCTTTATTTTTAAAGGGCCGCCATTGATTAAAGAAATTGTCACGCATATCTAATCTTTTCTCTTAATCAGACAACCAGGGCTTTATTTCCAGCCCTGGTTGTTTTATATTCCGTCATTGTTGCTTATTTAGACATTATAGTCTTTTATTACTAGTGTTATAAGCGAAGCGGCAAACAGGACATTTTTAGTACAGGACGTTTTGGGGACGGGAGAGAAACATGCGAATTAAACCTGACGATAACTGGCGCTGGTATTTTTGTGACGAGCATGACCGTATGATGCTCGACTTAGCCAATGGCATGTTGTTTCGCTCTCGTTTTGCGCGCCGAATGTTAACGCCAGACGCGTTTGCTCCCTCAGGCTTTTGCGTTGACGACGCTGCACTCTATTTCTCTTTTGAAGAAAAATGCCGCGACTTCAATCTCTCCAAAGAACAGCGCGCTGAACTGGTACTAAATGCGCTGGTGGCGATCCGTTTCCTGAAACCACAAATGCCGAAAAGCTGGCATTTCCTCGCGCACGGTATGAGCTGGACCCCGGCTATCGGCGATGCGGCCAGCGTCAATCTGAGCGATACCGAAGAAGAGGTGAATCTGCTGGTGGTTGAACCCGGTGAAAACGCTGCGCTCTGTTTGCTGGCCCAACCCGGCGTGACCATTGCCGGGCGAGTCATGCAGTTAGGTGATGCCATCAAAGTGATGAATGACAGGCTGAAGCCTCAGCTGCGCGTCGATTCCTTCAGCCTCGAACAGGCGGTTTAAGCTTCCAGCTGTACGGATGTTTTCGGTACACAGCTACAGCACAGGATCGTGCCGTCACTGCCAATCGCAGATTTCTTCAGGGCACTCACTTCACCATCGACCAGTTTAATGCGACAGCATCCACAAATCCCCGCGCGACAGGAATAAGGTACGCGGATACCCGCCTGCTCCAGCTGTTCCAGTAGCACCTGCTGATTGTTACCACGAATAACTTTGCCTTCCCAGTGAATATCCACCGCGGAAGCGACGTTGGTGACAACGTCAACCATTTCTTCTTCCTGGCCTGCGCCGTACACTCTTGCAGGCCCGCGGGTAAGAATTTCGACCTCGTCGCCCACGCGGATTACGCCGCTGGAGCGGGGGATCAGGTTCTGGCCGAAGTCGACATCACCGTTATCCTGCGCGGTACGAAATGACTGCAAGGTTTTCAGCGGTTCGCCGGAAGGGTGTTTCTGGCCTTTCTCCGGGCTGACGGTGGTAAAAATACAGCGGCTGCACGGCTTCACGACATCAAAGATAACGCTGCCGATGCGGATCACTTTCCAGGTATCTTCATCCCAGGCATCCGCTCCGGTCACCACCAGATTCGGGCGAAACTGCTCCATCTGCACGCTGGCTTTGCAACGGGTTTGTAAATCACGCAGCGAGGCCTCGCTGGTCAGCAGGAAGGGAAAACCATCCGCAAAGGAGAGGGGAACCGCGTCGTGGCGTTTCACGCGACGAGTCAGCGCAGGCCCAACCCAGCGCAGCTGAACGTCACGTGAGAAAAAGCCGCTCAGCCACTGGTTAATGTTATCCGGCGCGATACGCGCGGTAAAATGATTGCCCCACACTTCCGTTGGCGCTTCAACCGGCGCAAAATCAGCAAAGCGGATCACGACGCTTGAACCGTCTGGCGCGGTCAAATGCAATCCGTCATGAAGCGGGGAAGGCGTAAAGCGAACCATCTGCGGGAACTGACGTGCGGTGATGAACGTACCGTCAGGCTCGGTGATCATAAAAATACGATCGAAGGCGAATCCGCTCATATCGGCCAGCGCGTGCGTCACGCCGATACCACGCATGGATTTCACCGGATGAATAAAAAGCCTGGATAACGTCGCCACTGCACACTCCCGCTAAATAAAATAAGCCTTCAACTTTATGACATACACGCCATATTAGCTATAATGCGCGACAATTTTCTATGAGTAAAAGTGACGATATGAATTCTCTGTTTGCCAGTACGGCCCGTGGGCTGGAAGAGCTGTTAAAAACTGAACTGGAAACCCTGGGCGCGAAAGAGTGCCAGGTGGTTCAGGGTGGTGTCCATTTTGAGGGCGACACGCGGCTTATTTACCAGAGCCTGATGTGGAGCCGTCTGGCGTCGCGCATCATGCTGCCGATGAAAGAGTGCAAGGTCTACAGCGATCTTGATCTCTACACCGGTGTACAGATGATCGACTGGACAGAGATCTTCACCCCGGACGCCACCTTTGCGGTGCATTTCAACGGCGTCAACGATGAGATCCGCAACAGCCAGTACGGTGCCCTGCGCGTCAAAGACGCCATTGTGGACTGCTTCACGCGTCGTAATAAAGAACGTCCGAACGTTGATCGTGAAAGCCCGGATCTGCGTATCAACGTCTGGCTGAACGGCGACACTGCCAGTATTTCCCTGGATCTGAGCGGCGCAGGCCTGCATCTGCGCGGCTATCGCGATCGCACCGGCATGGCCCCAATCAAAGAGACACTGGCCGCCGCTATCGTGATGCGCTCCGGCTGGCAGCCGGGTACGCCGCTGCTCGATCCAATGTGCGGTTCCGGTACGCTGCTGATTGAAGCCGCGATGCTGGCCACCGACCGCGCGCCAGGGCTGCATCGTGGACAGTGGGGCTTCAAAGGCTGGGCGCAGCACGATGAAGCCCTCTGGAAAGAGGTCAAAGACGACGCGCAGACCCGTGCCCGTAAAGGGCTGGCGGAGTACACCTCTCACTTTTACGGTTCGGACAACGACCCACGGGTGATTGAACGCGCGCGCAGCAACGCCCGTCGAGCCGGTATCGGTGAGCTGGTGACCTTCGACGTCAAAGATGTGGCGAACCTGACCAATCCGCTGCCAAAAGGCCCGTACGGTACGGTGATCAGCAACCCGCCTTATGGTGAGCGTCTTGGCAGCGAGCCAGCGCTGATTGCGCTACACAGCCTGCTGGGCCGCAACATGAAAGCGCATTTCGGCGGCTGGAACCTCTCCCTGTTTAGCGCCTCGCCGGAGCTGCTGAGCTGCCTGCAATTACGTGCCGATCGCCAGTTCAAGGCGAAAAACGGCCCGCTGGACTGCGTGCAGAAAAACTACCATCTGGCAGAGATAGCAGCGGACAGCAAACCGTCTGGCGTGGCGGAAGATTATGCCAACCGTCTGCGCAAAAACCTGAAGAAATTTGAGAAGTGGGCGAAGCAGGAAGGCATCGAATGTTATCGCCTTTACGACGCTGACCTGCCGGAATACAACGTGGCGGTTGACCGCTATGCAGACTGGGTGGTGGTTCAGGAATACGCCCCGCCGAAAACCATTGATGCGCAAAAAGCGCGTCAGCGTATGCTGGATGTGATTGCGGCCACCATCGCCGTACTCGGCATTTCGCCAAACAAGCTGGTGCTGAAAACCCGTGAGCGTCAGAAAGGCAAAAACCAGTATCAGAAGATGGGCGAGAAGGGCGACTTCATCGAAGTGGGCGAATATAACGCGCGCCTGTGGGTTAACCTGACCGATTACCTTGATACCGGTTTGTTCCTCGATCACCGCATCGCCCGCCGCATGCTGGGCCAGATGAGTAAGGGCAAAGACTTCCTGAACCTGTTCTCCTATACCGGCAGCGCCAGCGTTCATGCAGGGCTTGGTGGGGCGCGTAGTACCACCACGGTCGATATGTCCCGTACTTATCTGGAGTGGGCAGAGCGCAACCTGCGTCTTAACGGCTTAACCGGTCGTCAGCATCGCCTGTTACAGGCCGACGTGCTGGGCTGGCTGCGCGATACCGACGAGCAGTTTGACCTTATCTTTATCGATCCGCCGACCTTCTCTAACTCCAAGCGTATGGAGGATAGCTTTGACGTTCAACGCGATCACCTGCGCCTGATGACCGACCTGAAGCGTCTGCTGCGTAAAGGCGGCACCATTATGTTCTCGAATAACAAGCGCGGATTCCGCATGGATCACGACGGCCTGGCCGAACTGGGACTTAAAGCACAAGAAATCAGCCAAAAAACGCTGTCTCAGGACTTTGCCCGTAACCGTCAAATCCACAACTGCTGGCTGATCTCCGCGGTCTGAAAGGAAAAATAAATGTCTTTAATTAGTATGCACGGCGCGTGGCTCTCTTTCAGCGACTCACCGCTTCTCGATAATGCAGAGCTGCATATCGAAGATAACGAGCGCGTCTGTCTGGTCGGCCGTAACGGCGCAGGTAAATCGACGCTGATGAAAATCCTCAACCGTGAGCAGGGGCTGGACGACGGCCGTATTGTTTACGAGCAGGATCTGGTCGTCTCTCGTCTGCAACAGGATCCGCCGCGTAACGTTACCGGCAGCGTGTACGATTTTGTGGCCGAAGGGATTTCAGAGCAGGCGGAATACCTCAAGCGCTACCACGAGATTTCGCATCTGGTCATGACCGACCCGAGCGACAAAAATCTCAACGAACTGGCAAAAGTGCAGGAGATGCTCGATCACCACGGCCTGTGGCAGCTGGAAAACCGCATTAACGAAGTGCTGGCTCAGCTTGGCCTGGAAGCGGATATGGAGCTGTCGGCGCTCTCCGGCGGCTGGCTGCGTAAAGCCGCGCTGGGCCGTGCCCTGGTGAGCGGGCCCAGGGTACTGCTGCTGGACGAACCAACGAACCACCTGGATATCGAAGCGATTGACTGGCTGGAAGGGTTCCTGAAAACTTTCAATGGCACCATTATCTTCATCTCCCACGACCGTTCGTTCATCCGCAACATGGCCACGCGCATTGTCGACCTCGACCGCGGCAAGCTGGTGACCTATCCGGGCGATTACGATACCTATCTGCTGGAGAAAGAAGAGAACCTGCGCGTGGAAGAGCTGCAAAACGCCGAGTTCGACCGCAAGCTGGCGCAGGAAGAGGTATGGATCCGTCAGGGCATCAAGGCGCGTCGTACCCGTAATGAAGGCCGCGTTCGCGCCCTGAAGGCGATGCGCCGCGAACGTAGCGAACGCCGTGAAGTCATGGGTAGCGCCAAAATGCAGGTGGAAGAGGCGTCCCGCTCGGGCAAGATTGTCTTCGAAATGGAGAACGTGAGTTATTCGGTTGACGGCAAAGTGCTGGTGAACGATTTCTCCGCACAGGTTCAGCGCGGCGACAAAATTGCGCTTATTGGTCCAAACGGCTGCGGCAAAACCACGCTGTTGAAACTGATGCTGGGCCAGTTGCAGGCCGACAGCGGTCGTATTCACTGTGGTACCAAGCTGGAAGTAGCGTACTTTGACCAGCATCGCGCAGAGCTGGATCCGGACCGTACGGTGATGGACAACCTCGCAGAGGGTAAACAGGAGGTGATGGTTAACGGCAAGCCGCGTCACGTGCTGGGCTACCTTCAGGACTTCCTGTTCCACCCAAAACGCGCCCTGACGCCTGTGCGCGCGCTGTCCGGCGGTGAGCGTAACCGTCTTTTACTGGCGCGCCTGTTCCTGAAACCCAGTAACTTACTGATTCTCGATGAACCGACGAACGATCTGGATGTCGAAACGCTGGAACTGCTGGAAGAGTTGATTGATGGCTATCAGGGAACCGTGATGCTGGTCAGCCACGATCGTCAATTTGTCGATAACACCGTGACCGAGTGCTGGATCTTCGAAGGCGAAGGACGTATCGGTCAATATGTGGGCGGCTATCATGACGCGCGTGGACAGCAATCGCAGTCGCTGGCGCAAAAACAGGCGAAGACCAAAAATGTCGCTGAACCTGTTGTTGTGAAAGCAGAAACTGTCAAAAAGTCTCCTGCTAAAATGAGCTATAACTTGCAGCGCGAGCTGGAAGGACTGCCGCAGCGTCTGGAAGAGCTGGAAGCGGCACTGGAAGCACTGCAAATTCAGGTCGCTGATGCGTCATTCTTTACGCAGCCTCACGACTATACTCAGAAAGTATTGGCTGAACTCTCCCAGGCCGAGCAGGCGCTGGAAGAGGCATTTGAGCGCTGGGAGTACCTTGAGTCTCTGAAAAACGGCGCATAAACAGGGATAATCTATGTGTGACCAGCACCATGCCGATCGGCATATTTTATGCTCGCAATGCGATATGCTCGTGGCGTTGCCAGAGCTTGGTCACGGACATAAGGCTGCCTGCCCGCGCTGCGGAGCTACGCTGACGACCGAGTGGGACGCGCCAAGGCAGCGTCCTACGGCTTACGCACTGGCAGCCCTGTTCATGTTACTACTCTCCAATCTCTTCCCTTTCATCTCTATGAAAGTGGGCGGGATGGTAAGCCAGGTGGAGTTACTGGAAATTCCAGGCGTGATGTTCTCGGAAGATTACGCCAGCCTTGGCACCTTCTTTCTTCTGTTCGTGCAGATAGTCCCGGCTTTTTGCCTGGTCGTCATTCTGCTACTGGTCAATCGCGTCAGGATGCCCACCGCCCTTAAAATCAAACTCGCGCGGATCCTGTTCCAGCTGAAAAGCTGGGGGATGGCGGAAATTTTTCTGGCGGGTATCCTGGTCAGCTTCGTGAAGCTGATGGCCTACGGCGATGTGGGGATTGGCAGCAGCTTTATTCCGTGGTGTCTGTATTGCGTGCTGCAACTGCGCGCTTTCCAGTGCGTGGACCGACGATGGACCTGGGACGATATTGCCCCGGCACCGACGCTCTCGCAGACGGTAAAGGTGGGCGTACCGGGTATCCGTCAGGGGCTGCGCTCCTGCTCCTGCTGCACCGCCGTGCTGCCCGCGGATGTCGAGGTGTGTCCCCGCTGTGAAACAAAAGGTCACGTCCGACGCAAAAATAGCCTGCAATGGACCATGGCGCTGCTGGTGACCTCTGTCATGCTTTATCTGCCCGCCAATATTTTGCCGATCATGATCACCGATCTGCTCGGCGACAGAATGCCCTCGACCATCCTTGCCGGGGTGATTTTGCTGTGGAGCGAAGGGTCATACCCTGTTGCAGGCGTCATATTTCTCGCCAGCATTATGGTTCCGACCTTAAAGATGATTGCCATTGCCTGGCTTTGCTGGGATGCAAAAGGGCACGGTAAGCGTGACAGTGAGCGCATGCATCTGATTTATGAGGTCGTGGAATTTGTTGGCCGCTGGTCGATGATTGACGTGTTCGTGATTGCGGTTCTCTCAGCGCTGGTGCGTATGGGTGGGCTGATGAGTATTTATCCCGCTATGGGAGCGCTGATGTTTGCTTTGGTCGTCATTATGACCATGTTTGCGGCCATGACCTTCGACCCTCGTTTATCGTGGGATCGTGAGCCCGATTCAAGCCATGAGGAAGAGTAAGAGCATGGAAAATAAGAGTGGAGAGGCTAAAGTGCAGAAGGTCAGAAACTGGTCGCCGGTGTGGATTTTCCCCATCGTGACCGCGCTGATCGGTGCATGGATCCTGTTTTATCATTACAGCCATCAGGGACCGGAAGTCACGCTAATTACCACCAATGCAGAGGGAATTGAGGGCGGAAAAACCACCATCAAGAGCCGCAGCGTGGATGTGGGTGTCGTGGAAAGCGCGACCCTGACGGATGATTTAACCCATGTTGAAATTAAGGCCCGCCTGAATGCTGGCATGGAAAAACTGCTCCATGAAGATTCCGTTTTTTGGGTGGTGAAACCGCAGGTCGGAAGAGAAGGGATCAGCGGCTTAGGGACGCTATTGTCAGGGGCTTACATTGAACTCCAGCCCGGCAATAAAGGCGCCCAGCCAGCAAACTATCAGTTGCTGGATTCACCGCCGCTTGCGCCACCGGATGCAAAAGGGATCCGCGTCATTCTGGACAGCAAAAAAGCGGGCCAGCTCTCGCCGGGCGATCCGGTGCTGTTCCGTGGGTATCGTGTCGGTTCGGTTGAAACGAGCACCTTCGATCCGCAAAAACGGACCATCAGCTATCAGCTATTTATCAATGCGCCTAATGACCGACTGGTGACCAGTAACGTTCGTTTCTGGAAAGACAGTGGGATCGCTGTGGATCTCACCTCTGCGGGGATGCGCGTTGAGATGGGTTCACTCACCACGCTGTTTGGTGGGGGCGTCAGTTTTGACGTGCCGGAAGGTATAGATCTGGGACAACCGGTGGCGGAAAAAACCGCCTTCAGACTGTTTGACGATCAAAAAAGCATTCAGGATGCGCTCTATACCGATCACATCGATTATCTGATGTTCTTTAAGGACTCTGTACGCGGCTTGCAGCCAGGAGCGCCAGTTGAGTTCCGCGGTATCCGTCTGGGTACAGTGGGGCAAGTGCCTTACTTTGTTCCGGGACTCAAGCAAATGCTTGATGATGATTATCGTATTCCGGTGCTGATACGCATTGAGCCTGAGCGTTTAATTAACCAGATAGGTGAAGATCAGGATATTGGGGAGCATATCAGCGACCTGATGAATCGCGGTCTGCGTGGCTCGCTGAAAACCGGCAACCTGGTGACAGGGGCGTTGTATGTCGATATGGACTTCTATCCAAAAGCGCCACCTATGACGGGAGTCCGTGAATTTGGCGGCTACAAAATCATTCCTACGGTCAGCAGTGGCCTGGCGCAGATCCAACAGCGTCTGATGGAAACGCTGGATAAGATCAACAATCTGCCGCTGAATCCAATGCTTGAGGCTGCGACGGGATCACTGCATCAGAGCCAGGCGACGATGCAACGTCTGCAAACCACCCTGGATAATATCAACAAGATCACGGCCAACCAGTCCATGCAGCAACTGCCGCAGGATATGCAGAAAACGTTGCGTGAACTGAATCGCAGTATGCAGGGCTTCCAGCCGGGCTCAGCGGCCTACAACAAGATGGTGGCGGATATGCAACGTCTTGATCAGGTTTTACGCGAGCTACAGCCCGTTCTGAAAACGCTCAATGAAAAGAGCAACGCGCTGGTGTTTGAAGCGAAAGATAAAAAGGATCCTGAGCCTAAGAGGGCGAAACAATGAAAAAATGGCTAATCATCGCAGGCGCACTGGTATTAACGGCCTGTAGCTCTGGAAGCGATAACAAAAGCTACTACCAGCTGCCGTTAAGCGCGCAGTCGGGGGCGCAGAGCAGTGCCTCGCAGGGCAGCCGTCTGCTGTGGGTTGAGCAGGTTGCCGTGCCAGATTACCTGGCGGGCAACGGGGTGGTCTACCAGACCAGCGATGTGCAGTACGTAATCGCCAACAATAACCTGTGGGCCAGCCCGCTGGATCAGCAGCTACGCAATACGCTGGTGGCGAATCTGAGCAGCCAGCTCCCCGGTTGGGTCGTTGCCTCGCAGCCTCTGGGAAGCGATCAGGACACTCTGAATGTTAACGTGACGGGATTCCATGGCCGCTATGATGGTGCCGTTGTTATCAGCGGGGAGTGGCTGCTGAATCACCAGGGTCAGCTGATTAAGCGTCCTTTCCATCTTGAACTCAAGCAGCAGAAAGATGGCTATGACGAAATGGTGAAAGTACTTGCGCAGGGATGGGCACAGGAGTCGGCTACTATAGCAAGAGAGATTTCCCGCCTGCCATAAGTAAAATTCATCGACGAAAGCCGCACTCAGCTTCTTGCTGATTGCGGCTTTTTTTTCGTTTTACGTTCAGGTTGTTACTTGTCCCGCATCACACTTTTTGTACAAACGATCTTCCATGTAGCTCACAAATATGACACCCGTATGAATTTTGAACGTTGACGCTGACGCAGATTCGGGGTATTCGTTAACTGTGCTTGCACATATTGCAACCACTGTTTTCTTTCCACCAGACAAAAGAATGAGGGAAACGAGGCATGAAGAGACAGAAACGAGATCGCCTGGAAAGGGCTCATCAACGTGGTTATCAGGCTGGCATCGCCGGACGTTCTAAAGAAATGTGTCCCTATCAGGCCCTGAATCAAAGGTCCCAATGGCTAGGGGGCTGGCGAGAAGCCATCGGAGACAGGGCAGTACTTGCTTGATACCGTCTCTTTAAAAAGAAACCTCCGCAATGCGGAGGTTTCGCCTTTCTGGAAGGGGCTAAAAGCCGTTATCAGAAAGCGGAGGTATCCTGGAACAGACCCACTTTCAGGTCGTTCGCGGTATAGATCAGACGACCATCAACCAGCACTTCACCGTCCGCCAGGCCCATAATCAGACGGCGGTTAACGATGCGTTTGAAATGGATACGGTAGGTGACTTTCTTCGCGGTAGGCAGAACCTGACCGGTGAATTTCACTTCGCCTACGCCCAGCGCACGGCCTTTGCCTTCACCGCCAAGCCAGCCCAGATAGAAGCCAACCAGCTGCCACATAGCATCGAGGCCCAGGCAGCCAGGCATTACCGGATCGCCAATAAAGTGGCAACCGAAGAACCACAGGTCCGGGTTGATATCGAGTTCTGCTTCTACGTAACCCTTATCAAAGTTGCCGCCGGTTTCGGTCATTTTCACGACACGGTCCATCATCAGCATATTTGGGGCTGGTAACTGCGGGCCTTTCGCGCCAAACAGTTCACCGCGACCAGAGGCAAGAAGGTCTTCTTTAGTATAGGATTCGCGTTTATCTACCATGTTCTCAGTAAGCCTTATTTTAGTGAAGGACGCAGGATAGCTAACACGTGTACGCTGAACAAGTCCGATCAGTTCGCACTAAACCAACTTAACCAGCGTAACGGCCACGGATAACGATGACGAGCATCCTGCTGTGTCGCCTGAGCTATACGTTCCTGAATGGTCTGCATCAGGGTTGTCTGGCCTTCGCCGTCCCAGACCAGGTTTGTCAGTAAGGGTAGTGCATCCTCAACCCCTTCGATGGCCCAGACAGTGAATTGTTCCTGCTCTACCGCATCCAGAATCGCCTGGCTCAGGCTCAAATGGCGAGCGTTAGGTGCCGGAATAATCACGCCCTGTTTGCCGTTTAAACCGCGCTGCTGGCAGATTGCGAAGAAGCCTTCGATTTTCTCATTCAGTCCGCCCACCGGTTGGGCACGGCCAAACTGATCCACGGACCCGGTAATCGCAATATTCTGGTTAATCGGCACGTCTGCAAGCGCGCTGATCACGGCGCACAGCTCTGCCATTGAGGCGCTGTCGCCGTCGACTTCACTGTAGGACTGCTCAAAGGTCAACGAGGCAGAGAAGGGGATCTGCTGCTCGAGCTGAAGTTCAGACATCAGGAATGCCTGCATGATCATCATGCCTTTGGCATGAATGTTTCCGCCCAGTTCGGCCTTGCGTTCGATATCGGTAAATTCGCCGTCACCAATGTGTACGACACAGCTGATACGGGAAGGCTCACCAAAGGCGCGTGGGTGCCCGGGGAACTCGATGACGGACAAGGCATTGATTTGCCCGATACGTTCGCCTTCGGTCTCCACCAGAATCTGTTCAAGCAGAATTTCATCCTGCATACGGTCAGCAAGATAGCCTTCGCGCCATTCACGCTGGGCCAGCATCTGGCTCAGTTGCTCACCGTTGAACGTACCGTTGCCGCTGATAACGCCCACTTCACGCAGCTGTTTGCCGATCCAGAGCGGACAGAGCGGCAGGGTTTCCTGATCGCCGGTGTAGCGTACGGCCTCTCGGATTAAGCCCGGCCACGCATCCTCGGCAGGTGAGGGCAGCGCGAAACGTTCCGCCACGGCCATAACCCACTGACACCACTGCGCCATGTCATCGGCATCTGCAATCTGAATATTGTCTTCAAATTCGCTGTAAACCGCCTGCTCCGCGAGTTCTGGCTCCATTTCCTGGAAGTCAGCCAGGGATTCACGGTCACCCGTCAGCACGACGGTCAGCGACAGCGGCATAGACGGAATGGAAACAGGCAGAGGACGTGACTCGTCGAAGCCTACCCAGTCAAAACGTTGCTGCGTCACCACCGTTTTCAGGCGCATCCACAGCAGCGGCTGCGCAAGCAGTGTGCGAAGGGAGATGAGCAATACGCCGCCATTCGCGCGGTGTACCAGCCCGGGTTGCAGTGAAACATCGCCATTGAACTGACGAAGGCAGCCGAACAACTGTTCTGCTTCCACCCAGTTGGCGGTGATCACCTCGCCTTTTGCAGCGAACAATCCATCTGCCTGCGTGGCAGGTTCGAATGTCACGTCGCGACCGGCAATATGATACTGACCACCAAAAACGGCATTCGTTTTTGGCTGCAACTGGCGCATGGCATCACCGAGAAGCGTCAGATACTCGGCTTCTTCCGGGGCTTTGAGCAGCATGAAAGGAGATGTAGCCCATGGGGATGACATCTGCTCCAGCGCGTAATGCAAACGCGGTTGTGTCTCGCTAAGTATGAATTTGTGTTCTTTTGTGAGGTCTGGCTGTGCAAACAGCTCCTGATAGCTCTCGGTATCCGGAACCAGGTCACGCCATGCAAGTTTCGTAATGGTCAAAGTTGATGTTTTTTAGTCAGAAGTAAAACCGTGGAGTATACCGTAAGCGGCGCACTCTGCCCAATCAGGATTCGGGTTTTCGTCATGCGGATCGCCTGCGACGTTTCACAGGATATGATTTCTTTTCAGCAGATTGCCAAAAAACTGATATTCTGAACAGAGTTACACGGTAACACTGAGATCGCAATGAAATATCAACAACTGGAAAACCTCGAAAGCGGCTGGAAATGGAAGTACCTGGTCAAAAAGCACCGTGAAGGGGAGCTGATCACCTGCTACATCGAAGCCAGCGCGGCACAAGAAGCTGTGGATATGTTGCTGACCCTCGAAAACGAACCGGTACAGGTCAACGGCTGGATTGAGAAACACATTAATCCGGCCTTGTTAAACCGGATGAAGCAAACTATCCGAGCTCGTCGTAAACGGCATTTCAATGCCGAGCATCAGCACACCCGTAAGAAATCCATCGACCTGGAGTTCATGGTCTGGCAGCGTCTGGCCGGGCTTGCGCAACGGCGCGGGAAAACCCTGTCGGAAACGGTGGTGCAGCTGATTGAAGATGCCGAGCACAAAGAGAAGTATGCCAGCCAGATGTCGACGTTGAAAAACGATCTACAGGCACTGTTAGGTAAAAAATAAGCTTTTTACTTTTCTTCAGATAATAAAAAACCCCGCATGGCGGGGTTTTTTTATAAGACGATAACTTATGCCGCAGGCTGAGTTACAACGTCTTTGATACCTTTAACTTCGATCTCTACGCGACGATCTGGTGCCAGGCAGTCGATCAGTGCAGCGCGTGGTTTCACGTTGTCACAGGTAGAACCGGTAACTGGGTTAGATTCGCCCATACCACGTGGGGAGATCTTGTTAGCTGGGATACCTTTAGATACCAGGTAATCAACTACAGACTGAGCACGTTTCTCAGACAGACCCTGGTTGTAAGCGTCAGAACCGATACGGTCGGTGAAGCCCAGAACCACTACAGAACCGTCTTTAGGATCCAGGTTGCTCAGCTGGGTGTACAGCTGATCCAGTGCCTGCTGACCTTCTGGTTTCAGGGTAGCTTTGTTGAAGTTGAACAGAACGTCAGACTTCAGAGTGAAGTGCTTGGTCTGTACTTCTGGCGCTGGAGCCGGAGCTGGAGCTACGACTGGCGCATCTTCCTGCTGACCGAAACGGTAAGAAACACCAACGCTCAGCATGCCGTTGTCTGGACGAACACCAACGGTAGCACCGTCACCGATGTTGTTAACCCACTGGTATTCCAGACGGGTAGCGATGTCACGGGTCATTGCCCACTCAACGCCACCAGCGAATACTGGGGAAACACCAGTGTCGTGGTCGTCACCAGCGATGCTGTTGCTGGAGTCTGCACGCCATACCATGCCGCCCAGACGGGTGTACACGTCCAGATCGTCAGTTACTGGGTAACCCAGTTTAGCGGTCAGCTGTACGCCTTGAGCTTTGAAAGCGCCATTTACGTTGTCGCCTTTGTAAGGCATACGACCTAACCAGTCGTAACCCATTTCAAAGCCAACATACGGGTTAACCTGATAGCCACCGAACGCACCTGCACCCAGCTGGCTCTCGTGAGTAGGGCCATCGTTGTTCAGGCTGCTGTTGTACCAACCGGTGTCATGGAACTGAGACCAGCCCAGTTTACCACCTGCATACCAGGTATTATCTTTCGGAGCGGCCTGCGCTACGGTAGCGAAGCCAGCCAGTGCCACTGCAATCGCGATAGCTGTCTTTTTCATTTTTTGCGCCTCGTTATCATCCAAAATTTGCCATGAATATCTCCATCGGAGGAATCACGGTTAAATCCTTCACCGGGGGGCGTGGTCAAATATAAACCTACCGATATCTTCGGCTTAGGCCGAGCACCCCTGGCGATGTAAAGTCTACAACGTAGCTGAAAACTTACAAGTGTGAAGTCCGTCAGGCATATGAAAAAAAAAGTTCCGTATACCTAATATTTAACAATTTTTGAACGAATTTTGTGCAGTAAAATTAACGAGAACCGCGTCAGACAAGCCTTGCCGCAGTTTTGGCGCGTTGAACTTTTTTTGCATACTGCGGTCGAAAAAAAATCCAGGAAAACTCTTAAAATGACTCAATGGTACACATTTGAGTGAATTTTTAGCCCGGGACGTTGTCCTCTGCGATAGGAATCTCCACGAACTGGCCGCATGATGAAACCCATCGCGTTACCTTCTTCAGCCGCTTCAGTCAGACGCAAATGTTCCTCTTGCGACAGATCCTCAGGCAACCACCCAATCACGACGCTATAGTTCCCGGTACGTAATGCCCGGACCATCGACTCGACCGTATCGCAAGGGGAGAGTTGATTAATCTGCATCACCTTCGCTAACGGCAGCCCAGCCGACTGAACCCATTCGCGACTTAATTTTTGCTGTGGCGTCAGCCAGAGCTGCCAGCGAGACTGTTGCCCGAGCTGCTGCAAAAGCGGCAGGAGTAAGAGTTGTGTCAATAGCGGCTGGTCTTCACGGTAAACCACTTCACTGATAAGCCCTGTCGATTCACGCCCGATAGAATTCTGCGCAGCATTGCCTGCGGCAGAAGTAGAAGGTGTTAAGTGATTTGCATAGCCTGAAGTGTACATATTCATTCCAGCCCTGTAGTTACTGTATGGATATACAGTAACCCCTGTATGCATAAAGATCAACCTCATTTTCGGAAAGCGACTCGCAAATTTCATCCATTCCTGGTGAACCTGAAAAAATCATCTTGCCCAACGGCAATAAGTTGCCTATTTTCCTGCTAACGGATCCGTTAGTAAGAAATATCGTTGTTACTGTATGATTTTTAATGGAAGTATCATGAAAAAGATATCTTATGATCGGATTTATCAATCTCAAGAATACCTCTCTCCGCTGGGCGAAATTCATCATCGCGCCCTGTTTGGCGGTTATACCCTGGCCGTGGATGAAGCGGTGTTCGCGATGGTGTCTGACGGTGAGCTTTACCTTCGCGCCTGTGAGCAAAGTGCAAAATACTGTGTAAAAAACGCCTCTTCTTTTCTGACCCTGATGAAACGAGGACGTCCTGTGCTGCTTAATTACTACCGTGTGGATGAAGGTCTGTGGCAAAACAGGGAAAAACTGCTTCAGCTCTCCTCGTTTGCGCTCGATGCCGCCAGGAAAGAGCGCTACCAGCGCCATCAGCGTAACCGGCTTAAAGATCTGCCGAACCTGACCTTTCAGATTGAGGTCCTGCTTATGGAGGCGGGCATTACTAATGAAGAGACGCTACGACAGTTGGGGGCGAAGACGAGCTGGCTGAAAATGCGCTCTAAGAATAAAGCGCTGAGTATCCGGGTATTGTTCGCGCTTGAAGGCGCGATTGAAGGGTTACATGAAGCGGCACTCCCGGCGGATATTCGCCGGGAGCTTACGGAGTGGTTTAATGCGCTGCCTGAGTCGCAGGGCCATCATTCCGCCAGGTAGCGATCTGCTGTCGCAGCCGACAAATTTCCGGCAGCAAAGCGATAAGCAGGCCAATTTGCTGAAGGACCAGCGGAGCTTTGTTGTCGGTGCCTGGATCAAGGTGTGCGATACGTTGCACCAGTTCATCCAGTGCCTGGTGAACCCGTGGCTCATCCGCAGGTTGATGATGAAGCGCATCATCAACGTAGCAAACGGCATCGTCCAGCAGTGCCAGGATGCCCGGATTCGTCAGTTTCTCTCGGTGGGCGCCAAGGGTAGAGATATAGCTGGTGAACGTGTGGTTCAGACACAGCAGGCGGAAGGCTGTCTCCCGGATTTCTGCCGTGGCGCGCGGCTCAGTTGACATATTCGAGACAACGGAAGCCAGCTCTGCGTCAGTGTTATGCGCATCGCGACGGGCAATCCGATAGGCCAGACGGTTATCGCGACCTTGATGGTACTGCTCAAGAATAGCGTCCAGATAGCGGCAGTTGGCGTTCATTGCTCTGTCGGACACGCGCGGTAAATTTCGGAAACGCCAGTCCGGCCAGATAAAGCTCACCGCCGCCCAGGCGATGGCGCAGCCGATAAGCGTGTAGATCACACGGGGGAGGGCCACTTCAAAGCCTTCACCCAGCAGATTGAAGCAGAGCAGAACCAGCAGCGTGATGAACATCGTGGCGTGGGCATACTGCACATTGCGGAAGGCGAAGAACAGTACCCCGGTAATCACAATTAGGATCAGTTGCCCTTCTACTGAAGGCACAAAATAGAGCACCGGCAGCCCGATGGCGACCCCGACTAACGTCCCGACAATACGCAGCGCGAGTCGATGGCGGGTAGCGTTATAGTTCGGCTGGCAGACGAACAGGCTGGTCAGCAGGATCCAGTAGCCGTGGTGCAATCCTGTTATCTGGATAAACGCGTAGCCAACGCACAGTACCAACGACATCCTTACCGCATGGCGAAAGAGGGCGGATTCCGGCGTAAAATGCCGGCTCAGGCGCAGCCATATATCGCTGAAACCGTTGAGACTGTCGTCGGCAAGCTGGTTGTCAGCGTCATTGCCCGGCATCGCCATCGCCTGTTCAGACTCAATGGTGGCGAGCTGAGCATCGATGGCTCTCAGGTTGTTGAGCAGGAATCCCAGGGCTTTGAACTGTTCCGGCGAAGTTCCACTGGCCTGAACGCGATCGAGCGCCGCATCCAGGTGGCTGAATGCGCGTTCAAAGCGAGGATCGTGCTGATAGGGCGTGCGCAGCAGTATTGAGCGCGCAAGTTGCTGGCAGGCTTGAGACTGCATCGACAGCAGACGCTGGAAACGGAACATCACGTCGCTGTAGCGGAATTTCTCGCGCAGGTCAGCGTATTGCACATGCGAGGAGCTGGCGCGCTCGTGAATATCCTGGGCAACAAAGTAGTAGTGCAGGGTGCGCCGGGTACCGCGCTGACCGCGATCGCCGCGCAGACGGGTGAGCAGAGACGCTTTGGTCTGATTCAGCGTGGCGACCAGTTGGCCATTTGCCAGCGCCAGATCGTACAGGGGCGCCTGGCTGTCCTCTTCGATATCCGGATCAAACAGCCGGGATTTCAGCTCCAGATAGTGGGCCAGCTGTTCGTAACTGCGGGCAATGTTGTCCTGTAAGGCACGAACCGGAAAAATAAGATGCCCGGTTAAGGTCAGCAGGTTATACCAGATAGCGCCCAATAGCAGCAGGACCGGTTGCTGATACCACTGATCGTAAAGAGAGACGCCCAGCATGGTGTAAATGGCAATCAGCAGGGCGCCAAACGCGATAGTGGCGTAGCGTTGCCCGAGGCCGCCGAGCAAAATGAAGCCGCTGGTGGACACCGTCAGCCCTAAGGCAAACAGCCAGGGCCACGGGAAAAGCAGCTCAACGGAGGCGGAAGCAATAAAGAAGCAGACCAGCGTGATGACCAGATTACGCAAACGACCGGCCAGGCGGTCGTCGAGATCCGCCAGCGCGCCGGCCACCACCCCAAGCGTGAGGGGGATGGTGAGCTTCACATCATTCAGCCACCACGGCAGAGCGACGGTGCCGCAGAGGGCGATAAATATCCTGACGTTATACAGCCAGTTACTGTTCCATGTATAGCGACGAAGCAGGGGGCTTAGCATGAGAGCGGCCAGTCCTTATTACTGAAAACGACGACGGGCATTGGCTTCACGCGCGGCTTGCGCCACTTCGACCGGAACAACTCGGCGTCCTACCGGCCACAGGGCGATGGTGGCAATTTTGAAATTAGCGAGGCCAACCGGAATGCCAATAATCGTAATGCACTGGGCGATACCGGCGAAGATATGCATCAGACACAGCCACCAGCCAAAGAAGATTAGCCATAAAATATTCAGCAGCGTGCCGCCGGTATTCATCAGGGCATTTTTTCTTTCCGGCTCCAGTTCATCCACGTGCACGGCTTCATTTCCATAAGGAACGAGGGACAGTTTGGTGATTTCCCAGCAGGAGCGCGTCAGCGGAAGGGTGAAGATAAGCACGATGCTCACCAGGGTGGCAAAAAGCCAGGAAAGGGTGGTGGCAAAACCGCCAAGGACAAAATTCAACACATTCAGAACGGTACGCATAAACCCTCATTTCCTTCGATATGATTAACGCCCGGTGATTGTAACGTTTTTTTGGGCTGGAGCACCTTAAAACTGGCAGTTAAACTGTCTGACAAATTATGACCTCGTGGATCCGGCAGGATATGGAACTGAAAGCAACTTCAATGGGCAAACGCCTGGCGCAGCACCCTTACGACAAGGTTGTCCTTCTCAATGCGGGAGTGAAAGTCTCCGGGGAACGCCACGAATACCTTATTCCGTTTAATCAGCTACTGGCCATTCATTGTAAACGAGGGCTGGTATGGGGGGAGCTGGAGTTCGTCTTGCCGGCAGACAAAGTGGTGCGGCTTCACGGGACCGAGTGGGCGGAAACCCAACGCTTCCACTACCATCTGAACACGCGCTGGCAACAGTGGGGCCAGGAGATGAGCGTGATAGCCGCACAGGTGCTGCAACAGGTGCTGGACGATATCGCGCTAAGCAATACGCAGCAGAAGTGGCTGACGCGCCAGCAAACCGCCGGGCTTCAGCAAAAAATTGCCCAGGCGCTGACGGCATTGCCTTTACCGGTGGCGCGGCTTGAGGAATTTGATAACTGCCGCGACGCGTGGCGGAAGTGTCAGGCCTGGCTGAACGATATCGAGAAAAGCCGTCTGGCGCATAACCAGGCCTGGACTGAGGCGATGCTTACGCAATATGCCGATTTTTTCAGTACGGTGGAATCATCGCCCCTCAATCCTGCCCAGGCGCGCGCCGTGGTGAATGGCGAGCAGTCTCTTTTAGTGCTGGCAGGCGCCGGGAGCGGCAAAACGTCGGTGCTGGTGGCACGCGCGGGCTGGCTTCTGACAACGGGCGAGGCGGTTGCCGACCAGATTTTGCTGCTGGCCTTTGGTCGCAAGGCGGCGCAGGAGATGGATGAGCGCATTCAGGCGCGTTTGCATACCCAGGATATCTCGGCGCGCACGTTCCACTCCCTCGCTTTACACATCATTCAACAGGGCAGCAAAAAAGTCCCTGTTGTCAGCAAGCTGGAGAACGACGCTCAGGCTCGCCAGACGCTGTTTATCAAGGCATGGCGTCAGCAGTGCAGTGAAAAAAAGGCGCAGGCGAAAGGCTGGCGTCAGTGGCTTGAAGAGGAACTCAACTGGGAGGTGCCGGAGGGCAGCTTCTGGCAGGATGAAAAGCTGGCGCGCCGGCTGGGCTCTCGTCTCGACCGGTGGGTAAGCCTGATGCGCATGCACGGCGGCTCTCAGACGGAGATGATAGAAAGCGCACCGGAAGCGATCCGCGCCGTGTTTTCTAAGCGGGTTAAGCTGATGGCGCCGATGCTGAAAGCGTGGAAAACCGCGCTGAAAGACGAAAACGCGGTCGATTTTTCGGGGCTGATCCATCAGGCCATTATCATTCTGGAGAAAGGGCGCTTCGTCAGCCCGTGGAAACACATTCTGGTGGATGAGTTTCAGGACATCTCGCCGCAGCGCGCTGCGCTGCTTTCGGCGCTGCGGGCGCAGAATAAACACACGTCGCTGTTTGCCGTGGGCGATGACTGGCAGGCTATCTACCGTTTCAGCGGGGCGCAACTATCCCTCACGACAGCCTTCCACCACTATTTTGGGGAAGGCGATCGCAGCGATCTGGACACCACCTACCGCTTCAACGCGCGGATTGGCGAAATAGCCAACCGTTTTATTCAGCAGAACCCGCACCAGTTGTCGAAACCGCTTAACAGCCTGACGTCGGGTGATAAAAAGGCCGTCACGCTGCTGGCGGACGATCAGCTGGAACCGCTGCTGGATAAACTGAGCGGCTATGCGAAACCGGATGAACGAATTCTGGTGCTGGCGCGTTACCACCACCTCAAGCCGACGGCGCTGGAAAAAGCGGCGACGCGCTGGCCAAAACTACAGCTCGATTTCATGACCATTCATGCCAGTAAAGGGCAGCAGGCCGACTACGTGATTGTGGTGGGGCTAAAAGAGGGGAGCGACGGTTTCCCGGCGCCGGCGCGGGAATCCGTGATGGAAGAGGCGTTATTACCTGTTCCGGAAGATTTCCCGGATGCAGAGGAGCGGCGTTTACTGTACGTGGCGATAACCCGCGCGCGCCATCGCGTGTGGCTCTTGTTCAACAAAGAGGAGCCGTCGGTGTTTGTCGATATTTTGAAAAGTATTGACGTGCCGGTGGCGAGAAAGCCGTAACGCGCCGGGCAAATTCTGTAGGCCCGGTAAGCGCAGCGCCACCGGGCAAAAAACTACTTCAGTCTCTCCGCAAGATAACGCTGATAATCCGGGATCAAAATCTCCACCGGATCGTTAAACTGCGGCGATTCAATGATGAAATCTGCCGTTGAAAGATTGGTGGCTACCGGAATGTTCCACACCGTCGCCAGACGCAGCAGCGCTTTAACGTCCGGATCATGCGGAACCGCGTTCAGCGGATCCCAGAAGAAAATCAGAACGTCAATTTTACCTTCCGAAATCTGAGCGCCTACCTGCTGGTCACCCCCCATCGGGCCGCTCAGCATGGCATTCACTTCCAGACCGGTTTCGCGGTGGATCAGGTTGCCGGTTGTTCCCGTAGCAGAAAGGGCATGATGCTGTAAAAGAGGCTGATGGCGACGAACCCAGTTAAGCAGCATTTGTTTACAGTGATCGTGCGCAACCAGAGCAATGTGCTTGCGCGCCGGAAGTGTGCGTGTTGTCAGTTCCATAATCTTATCCGTGAGGTTACCTCGCTACACGATGACGGGAACTGACTGATGCTGCAAGAGAAAGGACGAAAAAATGTGGCTTACGACGAAGGTTGTCGTTTCGCCCATTGCAGAAAACGGGCGCGCGTGTCCGGATCGGCATTCTGGAACCAGAATTTGAGGCGTTGCTCAGTAAGGGTCTGCGACTGAGGAGGGAGTACATCCAGCTCCGATACGCCCGAAAGCAGGGTACTGTCATCCGCCATCATAGTGGCGAACTGGGGCAGGGAGGCGCGCCTGCTGGCTCTGTTATAGATCTCCGTGTCCGCTTCGTAATCTGTTCCTTTTGGCCTTTTTGTCAGCGCCAGGATATCCAGCTTTACCGGGATGGGCATAGAATCCCCGTCCACCAGCTCAATGCGCGGTGAGGCATCAAATGCCAGTGACTCTTTTTCTGTTTCAAGGTGCGGGAGACGAAAATTGACCTGGCTGATGCGTTGGGTATTAAAGCTGACCACCAGCGGAGGCGAAATGTACACCTGCTGTTCGTTGTCGGCGAGGCGAATCGTCTTTTCAACCCGAAAAACCACCTGATGCGGGCCATTATCCAGCTCGATGCTGTCTGCGCCCCGCAGCAGGGAGCTGGAGACTTTTTTCCCGTCCAGCACCAGCAGGTCAATGTCGGTTGAGAGTCTGAGGGTGGTTGCGAAAACACAAACCGGCATGATTAACGCAACCACAGCCCAGGCAATGCCGGTTTTCATAGCAGACTCCTGTAGACAAACCACCCGGTAAGAATGTATCAAAATTTTTCGATAAACACGTTTACTAACATATAGACATATTCTGCCGTTTTGCCCTCATACTTCTGTATGGGATGCGTGGTTGAGATGTCTGCTTTGACGTACACTTTGAAAAAAACCAGGAGGAACAGCATGAAAGAGAACGACATTGTCGAGATTCTGACGTCCACGCGCACTATCGCGCTGGTCGGCGCGAGCGATAAACCGGATCGCCCAAGCTACCGGGTCATGAAATACCTTCTGGACCAGGGATATCACGTGATCCCGGTCTCGCCTAAGGTGGCGGGGAAAACGCTGCTGGGTCAGCAGGGCTATGCGACGCTCGCGGACGTGCCGGAAAAGGTGGATATGGTGGACGTTTTCCGTAATTCAGAGGCGGCCTGGGGCGTGGCGCAGGAGGCGATCGCCATTGGCGCGAAAACGCTGTGGATGCAGTTGGGCGTGATTAATGAGCAGGCGGCCGTGCTGGCACGCGATGCCGGGCTGAAAGTGGTGATGGATCGCTGTCCGGCAATCGATATTCCCCGTCTGGGGCTGGCAAAATAAAAAAAGCCCGTTTTACGGGCTTTTTTACACCTTTAGTTACGCAGTCTTGGCGCCTGTAACTGTTTGCGGATGGTCTGAGCAAGCTCGTCCATAGTGGGTTGTTCCGGATGCTCATCCTGTAGTTCACCACTCAGCTGCGCTTCGGCAAGATAGGTATGGACAGGCTGACCATCGTCGCCCTCCATAACCACATGATACCAGGGCGCGGCGCGAAGCTCTGCGTCAACGGCCAGATCGTCTGCTGACGGTTCATCAAGGGAATACTCCGGGTCGATATCCACGACCACACCCAAATATCCAAGCAAGGTGTGGCGGACCTGCTGGCCGATACCGAATTTGCTGGCAATCATAGTCACCTCCCGGGAAACATTACATACACACTATGTGCGGGCAATATTTCTCTTTTCAAGTTACATGACGCGACAGGAAAACCCTTTCAGATACAGCCCTTCCGGGTAGGTAGCGATCACCGGATGATCGGCGGCCTGACGGAACTGCTCTATAAATTGTACATCACGACCCGCATCTATTGCGGCATCGGCGATGATTTTTTGGAATAAATCTGTCGTCATCAGGCCAGAGCAGGAGAACGTCAGCAGAACGCCGCCCGGGTTCAGCAGCTGGATCGCCAGCATGTTGATGTCTTTATAGCCACGGCAGGCGCCCATCAGCTGGCTTTTATTTTCTACAAACTTCGGCGGGTCCATCACGATAACGTCAAATTTCTCGCCCTGGTCGCGGTATTTACGCAGCAGTTTGAACACGTCGTCGCGCACAAACTCCGCTTTGCTCAGATCCAGCTTGTTCAGCTCAACGTTCTGTTTCGCCACATCCAGCGCTTCCTGTGAGGTGTCGACGCTCACAACCTGGGCACAGCCGCCCATCAGGGCAGAGACCGCAAAGCCGCCGGTATAGGAGAAGCAGTTCAGCACGCGCTTATCGGCAACGTACTGGCGCGTTGCCAGACGGCTGTCACGCTGGTCGAGGTAATAACCGGTCTTATGGCCGCCCTGGATATCCACCAGCAACTTCATGCCGTGCTCCTCGATAGGCAGCAGGGCAGGCGGCAGTTCGCCGGTGACCGGGCCCTGGGTCAGCTCCATGCCCTCTTTTTTACGTACCGCCACGTCGCTGCGGTCGTAAATGGCACATTCCGGGAACAGGGTTTGCAGGGCGCTAATTAGCGCAGCACGCTGGTATTCCGCCCCGGCGCTCAGCAGCTGCAACACCAGGAAATTGCCGAAGCGGTCAATGGTCACGCCCGGCAGCCCGTCGGATTCACCGGCAATCAGACGATAGCTGTCCAGCCCGTCACGCTTTGCCAGCCACTCGCGCCACTGCTGCGCCTGTTGCAGACGACGGACAAAGAAGTCGATATCGATGGCTTCTTCTTTATCGAACGTCCAGACGCGCGCGCGGATCTGAGATGCAGGCGAGTATGCGCCGCGTGCTAACCATTTCCCCTGATGGTCAACAATATCGATGGTTTCACCGAGGCTGGCTTTACCTTCTATGCGGGCAACCGCGCCGGAAAAGACCCAGGGATGGCGGCGCAGTAATGACTTCTCGCGCCCTTTGGTTAACACTAAACGTACACTCATAATTTGCTATTCTGTCGATTCCAATGAAATGGCCGCCATTTTCCCGACTTCAGCGAGGAAATGCAACGCGCCAGTCGGATAAGGAGAAGGATGATGTCAAATGTATGCACCATTGCCTGGGTCCATGGCCTTGTACAGGGCGTCGGATTCCGCTACAGCACCCAGCGCGAAGCCCTTCAGCTCGGACTGACGGGGTATGCGCGTAACATGGATGATGGCAGCGTGGAGGTTGTGGCCTGCGGTGAGGCGGATCGGGTAGAGAAGCTGGTGGCGTGGCTGAAAGCGGGCGGACCGCGCAGCGCGCGGGTTGATAAGGTGCTAACGGAACCGCATCAACCCGGCCGGGAATACGCTGACTTCAGTATTCGCTATTAAATGCATTTTACCGGCTTTGGCAGGCCGGCAATTTTTGTCGCCTGTTTAGCCGGGCCTTTCGGAAACAGGCGATACAGATAACGGCTGTTGCCTTTCTCTTCGCCAAATTTATTCGCCATGGCTTTGACCAGCATGCGGATAGCCGGAGAGGTGTTGAATTCGAGGTAGAATTCGCGCACAAAGCGCACCACTTCCCAGTGTTCCGGGGAGAGGGTAATTCCTTCGTTTTCCGCAATTTTCTCCGCCAGCGCTTCGCTCCACTGGCTGCTCTCTTTCAGATAACCGTCGTTATCGGTTTCGATCTCTTTGCCTTCAAAACTCAACATATTCATTCACGCGTTTGTCAAAAACCGCCTCAGTCTACCAAAAAAACAAAGCCCCGCATAAGCGGGGCTTTGTTCACAGCACGGTGAGTTAATCGCGGCTGGCGAAGCCCAGGATACTCAGCAGGCTGACAAAAATATTGTACAGCGACACATACAGGCTCACGGTGGCGCGGATATAGTTCGTCTCACCGCCGTGAATGATGTTGCTGGTTTCATACAGGATTGCGCCGGATGAAATCAGGATAAACACCGCGCTGATTGCCAGATGCAGAGCAGGCAATTGCAGGAAGATGTTCGCCAGCATACCGACCAGCACAATCACGATACCCGCCATCAGCATACCGCCGAGGAAGGACATGTCCTTACGGGTGGTCAGCACGTAGGCCGAGCAGCAGAAGAACACCAGCGCGGTACCGCCCAGCGCCATACCAATCACGTCGCCCATTCCGGCAGACAGATAGGCGTTCAGGATTGGCCCCAGGATGTAGCCCAGGAAGCCGGTGAAGGCGAAAGCGGAGAGAATACCCACCGGTTTATCCGCGGTTTTATAGGTCAGGAACATCAGACCATACATACCCACCAGCGTCAGGATCAGGCCCGGAGAAGGCAGCATCAGTACGGTGCTGGCCGTCGCGGTGATCGCCGAAAACGCCAGCGTCAGGCTGAGCATGAAATAGGTATTGCGCAGCACCTTATGGGTGCTGAGTAGCGATGTGCGGTCGCGTGAAGAAGTAATTATACGATCCATGAGTCACTCTCTTATGACAGATGTAATTAGCGCAAAGAATAGGAAACGGCGCGGCAGACGCAAAGTGGTTTTACCCATCTTTACTCAGCCCCTTAGGGATTATGCTGGTTTTTTATTCTGGTAAAGCCTTTGTACTCAGAATGAAGTGCGGTATGCAAGGTGTATTCAGATCAACCTCTTATAGGTCACTGAAAAATATTGCGTTATTTCCCTAAGGCCGCTAAGAGTTATTTCCGGATCGTCATAAAAACAGACAATAAGGCGAAGGAAATGAAACCACAAACACGCATGCACTTTACGCTCTCTTTGTTAACCGCAGGGGTCCTGTGCGCCAGCACGGCAACCTGGGCGGCTAACGTGCCAGCAGGAACCCAGCTGGCAGATAAGCAGGAACTGGTCAGGAACAACGGCAGTGAACCCGCCTCGCTCGACCCGCATAAAGTCGAAAGCGATGTCGAATTCAATATTATCAGCGATTTATTCGACGGGCTGGTCAGCGTCTCTCCGGCAGGTGAAATCCAGCCGCGCCTGGCGGAGAAATGGGAAAATAAAGATAACACCGTCTGGACTTTCCATCTGCGCCCGGGCATAACCTGGAGCGATGGCACCCCCATCACCGCGGAAGATGTCGTCTGGAGCTGGCAGCGACTGGTCGACCCGAAAACCGTCTCTCCGTATGCCAGCTATCCCGGCAGTATGCGTATCGTCAACGGCACTGATATCGCAGAAGGCAAAAAAGCACCCGAGTCGCTGGGCGTGAAAGCCATCAATGACACCACGCTGGAAGTGACGCTCACCCAGCCAAATGCTGCTTTCCTGGCGATGCTGGCTCACCCGTCTCTGGTGCCGATAGATAAAGTCCTGGTAGGTCGTTTCGGTGATAAGTGGACCAAACCGGAGCACTTCGTCAGCAGCGGGGCCTATAAACTGTCACAGTGGGTGGTGAACGAACGCATCGTGGCGGTGCGAAACCCGAAATACTGGGATAACGCACATACCGTCATCAACAAGGTGACCTATCTGCCCATTTCCTCCGAAGCCGCTGACGTCAACCGCTACAAAGCGGGCGAAATCGACATCGCCTACACGGTGCCGATCAACCAGTTTGCTCAGCTGAAGAAAACGCTGGGGAACGAGCTGGACGTATCGCCGCAGCTTGCCACCTATTATTACGAATTCAACACCACCCGGCCGCCGTTCAGCGACGCCCGCGTGCGTAAGGCGCTGAATCTGGCGCTGGATAAAGATATTATCGCCGGGAAAGTTTTAGGGCAGGGGCAACGCCCGGCATGGCTCATCAGCCAGCCGGATATTGGCGGCGTCAAGTTACAGAACCCTGATTACGCCAGCTGGCCGATGGATAAACGCATTGCCGAGGCGAAAAAACTGCTGGCCGAAGCCGGATTTAATGACAGCCATCCGCTCAGCTTTAATCTCCTCTATAACACCTCGGAATCGCACCAGCGTATTGCGATTGCCGCCAGCTCGATGTGGAAGAAGAACCTCGGCGTAGAGGCGAAGCTGCAAAACCAGGAGTGGAAAACCATGCTTGATACCATGCACACCCATAACTTTGACGCGGTGCGCTACGCCTGGATTGCTGATTACGATGACGCCGCAACCTTCCTGAATAACTTCCGTACCGGTGACAGCCAAAACACCACTCAGTACAGCAATCCGGAATACGATCTGGCTCTGGTGAATGCGGCGAAGGCGAAAACGGCGGAGGAGCGCGGTAAGTTCTACCAGCAGGCAGAAGATCTGCTGGGGCGCGATGTGCCGGCGATCCCTGTCTATCACTACGTGCGCACGCACCTGGTGAAACCGTGGGTAGGGGGCTTCACGCCGGATAAGCTTGGCTACTACTACACCAAAGATATGTACATCAAAAAGCACTAACGATCCGCGGTGGATATTATGCTGGTAAAACGGCCAATCTGTTGTCTATTCAACCGATTAAACGCATTTTGGCTATTTTTAAAGCGAACGAATGCGCGCACCCTTTACAGCGCGCGGTGAGGTGTTTATAGTTCGCCTCACTTAGGAAGCGTGGCCGAGCGGTTGAAGGCACCGGTCTTGAAAACCGGCGACCCGAAAGGGTTCTAGAGTTCGAATCTCTACGCTTCCGCCAAATTCGAAACCCCTGCGATAGCAATATCGCAGGGGTTTTTGCTTTTGTTCTGGCTCTCCGCCATGTTACCCATGTTATAGCTTATCGTGATCCCGGCGTCGGCCTTACAGACCTGAGCTTTTACGCACCAGGTATCCGCGATGTTCGAGGGCGTCAGCACCGCTTCGGGCGCGCCCGTGGCTGCGATCTGCCCGGCCTTCAGGAGGATCAGACGCTGGCAATAATTGGCCGCAAGATTGAGATCGTGCAGTGCAACCACCACCGTAAGCGGCAGCTGTGAAACGAGCCGCATCAGCTCCAGCTGGTGCTGAATGTCCAGGTGGTTTGTCGGTTCATCGAGCAACAGCACCTGCGGCTGCTGGGCCAGCGCGCGGGCAATCTGACTTCGCTGTCGTTCTCCGCCTGACAAAGAGTGCCATCGCCGCTGGCGTAAGCTGCATAACTGCATCAGGCCAATCGCCTGTTCAACCGCAGCCTCATCGTCGCGCGTGGTTCTCTGGAATGTTTTCCGGTAGGGCGTACGCCCCAGCCTGACAATATCCTCAACGGTCAGTTCCCCGTCGACCTCAGCATGTTGCGGGACAAACGCCATGTGCTGCGCCCGTATTTTCAGCGGCATCAAGCCAAGCGTTGTGCCATTAAGCGCAACACGTTCGCTGTGTCGTGGAAACAGCCCGGCGAGGCAGCGCAGCAGCGTCGACTTGCCTGAGCCGTTTGGCCCTAACAGGCCGACAATCTGCCCGGATGGCAGGTCGAGATCGATATCCTTAAGCACCGTCTGCGCCTGTCGGGTTACGGTTAACCCGGCCACTGTTATATTCATGGATGCTCCTTTCGATTTTGATAAAGCAACGCCACAAAGACGGGGGCGCCCACCAGCGCAGTCACCACCCCGATGGGCAGAACCTGGTGCACGATCAGCGTGCGTGAGACGATATCGGCAAGGATCATAAAGTGGGCGCCAATGAGAAACGTCAGCGGGATCGAGCGGCGATGGCCCGGCCCGCATAGCATGCGCGTCACATGGGGAATGACCAGCCCGACAAACCCCACTGCGCCTGTGGCGCTCACCAACGTGGCGGTGACAACGGCACAGGTCAGCAATAAAACAATACGCACGGCGGTAACCGGGATCCCCAGCGTGGTGGAGACCTCATCCCCGAAGGTGAAGGTGTCCAGCGCCCGGGAAAAGAGCAATACCACCAGTAAACCCGCAAGCGTAACGGCCAGCGCCAGCAGCGCGTCAGGCCAGCGCACGCCGCTCAGACTCCCCATCAGCCAGAACATGACGCTACGGGACTGCTCGGCATTGGCGGACGTGCTGACGACGTACGCGGTCATGGCGTTGAAGAGCTGGGTGCCCGCAATACCGGCCAGCAAAATGCGCGAGGGGCTTTCACTCATCCCGTTTGTAATCACCATGATGAGCGCAAAGGCGGCGCAGGAGCCGACAAACGCACCGCTGCTCACGCCAATCACGCTTCCCCCCATGCCGAGAAGCATCACGCAGACGGCCCCCAGCGAGGCGCCCGCGGAAATCCCCAGCAGATAAGGCTCAGCCAGAGGGTTACGCAGGATCGACTGTAACACCAGCCCGCACAGCGCCAGGCCACCGCCGCTGCACGCGGCCATCACTGCCCGGCTCATGCGATATTGCCAGACGATACCCTCCTCCGTTTGTGGCAACGCATAAGAGGTCAAACCCAGTCCGTTGAGGATCGCTTTCCCGGTACTGGCATACGACACCGGCATATCACCGATACTGGCGGCAAAAACCAGCATTAGCGGCAGCGCCATGACGCCTGCTGCCAGTAAACCTTGCTGGCGGCGGTCAAAAGCGAAATGACTCATTGTTCATCCCGGAAAGAAGCCAGCCGCTCGCTGATAAGCTCAACCGCATCGACGTTACGTAATGAAGGGTTTAACGACATCGCCGGCACCACAATAATGTGGTTGTTCCTGACCGCAGGCATGTTCTTCGTCACCGGGTCATTACGCAAGAATGCTTTTTTTACCTTAACGTCATCGGCAGGGTAGAGCCTGCGGGACATCCCGGCGATAACAATCACGTCCGGCTGCGACTGGGCAATATGTTCCCAGGTTACAGCCGGCCATTCGTCATGAGAGTCAATAATGTTCTTCAACCCCAGCGTGCGGCTGATCCAGCCAGGCGCGCCGTAATTCCCCGCCACCCAGGGATCGCCATTCAGACGGCTACTTGAGAACCAGAATACGACGCGAAGCGGTTTCGCTGAGACGCGCGCCTTGGCCTTTTTGATACGTTCCGTCAGCGTATGATTAAGCTGCTCACCTCGCGCGGAAACATCAAATATCGTCGCCAGATCTGTCACTTCCCGTGTGATTTCGGCCAGCGAAAACGGCGCGCTGCGTGCTCCGTCTGCGTTTGACTTTTCCGTCACCGCTTTATCCGTGCAGTCGGCAGGAGAGATCCACGTATTAATCCCCAGCGAGGCAAACTGCTCACGGGTGCCCACTTCTCCCTGCGGACCAATGTGCCAGTGATACTGCGCGAGAACGAGCTCAGGTTTCTGTCCCACCACGGCTTCAAAGGAGGGGGAATTATCTGCAAGCCGGGGGATATTTTTCCCGGCATCTGCCAGCGGATCCGGGAGCATGCCGAACCAGACCGACGTTGCGGCGATCTTTTTCTCCAGCCCCAGTGCGAGCAGTAATTCTGTTTCATGCTGTCCCACGGTCATGACGCGCTGAGGAGCCTGCGCAAAGGTCTGCTTTACGCCGCAATTTTCAATCGTGAGGGGCCAGGAGGTTGCTGAGAAAGCGGCAGGCGCCGTGGAGAGCAATAAAGCCAGAAATAACCCTTTTTTAAGTAACATAGAACACAACCCCCAATTGTTATGTTATAACATAATACATATATTGTGATTGAGAGCAACACGCTCACCGTCGCTTGTTGCAGAAACGAAAGGCTGGACTATTCTCAACATACCCACCTGGCATTCGCGGGTTGCCTGAAAAACAACAAGATTTCTGATCTGGGGTAGTGAGGATGAAAAAGATCCTGCTCGCGTTTGCGTTCTGTTTTGCCTCCCTGAGCGCCTTCTCATCGTATGCCGCTGAGCCCCGCCAGGCGCCTTCTGAGCAGGAGCGCGCCCGGACGGTCTATATCTTTCATCAGCCGATCGTCATGCTTCAGGCGAAATTTGGCCTGACCACGCCGGAGGAGCGCGTTTTACGCATCCGCAACACCCTGCGCAATTTTACCGAGGCGGACGTGCGTGAGCCCCTCACTATCGTCCCCGTGACCCGCTATAACCAGCAGGGGCGGCTGATCGTGATGAACGGTAAGCCCATGATGCTGCTGACGGAAGGGGATTTGGACGAAGGGGACGATCTCACCCTCGATCAGGCCGCGCAGCGCGTGCTGGCGCGCATGGAAGCGCAGAGAATGGCGCTGCGCGATCAATACGATACCGGCTGGCTGGCGCTGTCGACGGTAAAAGCTGCCGCTGGCCTGCTGGCGCTGTTGCTGCTCTGCTACGGCGCGTGGCGATCCTGGCGCTGGTTCCGGCGCGTCTACCGTCTGCGTATTGTGGAGAATCGCAGCCGGGTGCCGCAAAGCTGGCGGCGGTACATTGGCGCCATTGAGATTCGGCTTTACGCCTTGCTGATGTTCCTGCTGGGTTTGATTGGCTTTTACGTCTGGCTGAGCTGGGCATTTAGTCTGTTTCCGTGGACGCGGGTGTGGGGCACGTCGCTGGGAGACTGGTCGCTTCGCGTGGTGCAGCAAATTGCCCTGGCGATTGTCTCGGCTTTGCCGGGGCTGACGATTGTTCTGATCATTTTCCTCATTACCGCTTTTATTCTGAAGCTTCTGAGGATGGTGCTGAATCAGGTGGAGGCTGGTCGTCTGCAACTTCCCGGCGTACATCCGGAAACCGTGGGGGCAACCCGTAAGCTCATTTCCGTCGCCGTCTGGCTATTTGCTCTCTCCGCTGCCTGGCCGTTTCTGCCCGGCGCAAACTCACTGGCGTTTAAAGGTATTAGCGTCTTCTTCGGCCTGATGTTAACGCTGGGTTCGGCAGGGGTGATGAACCATGCCATGAGCGGTCTGGTCCTGATTTACTCCCGCGCACTGCGTAAAGGCGATGTCATTCGGGTGGCGGATAACGAAGGTAAGGTCAGTGAAATAGGCATGCTGGCTACCAAAATTATTACCCGGGAAAATTATGTCGTTACCGTGCCCAATGCGGTGGTGGTAAGTGGTAAGATCACTAACCTGAGCGCACTGCATTCCGATGGGAGCGTCAATCTTACGGTCAGCGTTACTATCGGTTATGACACCCCTTGGCGACAGGTGCATGCCATGCTGGAACTGGCGGCGAAACGAGCGGACGGGATCGACCTATCCGAACCGCCGCTGGTGCGCCAGTTAGGGTTAATGGACTGGTATATCGCCTACGAGTTGCAGGTTCGTCTGCTGCCCGACCAGTCCCTCGCGGTTGCCCGCAATGAACTGCATAGCCAGATACAGGATGTGTTTAACGAATTTAACGTGCAGATCATGTCTCCGAATTTTGTTATGCAGCCAAAGGGCAGCGTAATGGTTGCCAAAGAGAACTGGTATACCGCGCCCGCCAAACCCCCTCAGGGCGAAACCTGAGGCCCCGGTTTTCCCAAGGTAAGCCAAAAGATCACAGTTTCTGATCGACAATCGCCGATTTTATACGGGTCATCGCCAGAATGTTTTTTGAACGCATATTCAATTTCTCGAGGATCCTCACGCGGTAGGTGCTGGTCGTTTTTTGTGACAGTTGCAGCTTTTTCGCGATTTCATGATTTTCCATATGGAAAAGCTTTAGCACGTCATATTCGCGTCGGGTAAAGGAGTGTGTCCTGAGCGCCCGATAAAAACGCATCAGCTGCTGAAAAGGGTGAGCAGTAAAATGCATCGACGAATAGATAATATTATCAATTCTCACCGCGCTGTTGGCTTCTATCTCATGCATCAGGACAATGTAATCACGCTTGACTTTTTTGACCTGCTGAATGGTTTTATTGCGTAACTTATCCTGTTCAATCGCAATGATAAAATCCAGCTCGGGATCGACCTCATAAAGATGGTGAATATCCTCCTCATCGCGAATCAAATGGGTAGATGTCAGTGAGCTTGAGACACCGTGGCAAAGGTAATAGTTATCGCTGATAAAAATAAAATTCATAATTAATGGGCAGGGTATTAGATAAAATTCATTAAAAATCTGAGAGGCTTAATCTGTAGTATTTTCTGCCAGACAGCGGCGAGGTCGACGACCCCGGCCATCGACAGCAGAACCAGAATAATCAGCAGCGTAGATAGCGTTATCGCAAACATAAAACGCGTAATTTTTTTCTGCATTTTTTGCTGATGCGTTACCCGCTGGTCCTCTTTTTCATACTCGACCATGGTGGTAATAGCCTGGCCCTGCACGTAGTACACCTTACCCTCTTCGCTGAGATCGCCCGTGATCACGAGCGACTCAAGTAACAGCGCGATTTTTCTGCTAAACGACTCATTTTTGATATGTTTATACCAAAGTGTGCCGTAAAGCATGGCGATCACTTCCCGCTGGGTGAAACCAGACGAAACGCGCGAAGGGCGCTGGTTGACGTAGTCGGTCACCAGCAGCCTGAGCAAGTTGTAACGGTCCCGGCTGATGGTTTCTGAATCAGATTTCAGGCCAGAAATACAGCGCCCTTTCAGACGAGCCAGGGCCGTTTTTAAGGTGATGATTTTCGTATAATGGTCAAAGGCAAACGGGATAATGCCTTTGTAAGCCTGAAACCCATTGCGCTTATAGTGAATGATTTCAGCCTGCATTTCGCTGATATCTTCCACGCTCATACTGACATCTTCGCTTTTATGCATCGGGCAGAGCACAACGTTGCTGCTTTCGTGCTTCTTCAGAATATAACGCGTATTGTCGGCATCTTTTAAGTACACCAGAAAATAGTCATGCGGGTTGTTTTTTTGCGCACCGTTCTGGATCAGCCACGGCAGAAATTTACGCCAGAGAATAAGTCTGTAGTTATCGGTATCGAATAATTTCATGGAAAATCTCTTATCGCAGTGACCTGCGTGAATAGGGTCTTACAAGGGCATATTGAGGTGGTAATGTTGCACGGATAAGCTGCGGTGTATGAAAAAGAGTCTAGATCACAAACTTTCATTCTAATAAGTTTATGTGATGTAAAAATAAATGTTTACATTTTAGCCAGCCGATGACGAAGAAGTGATCGGAGCGGAAGGGAATGACGCAAGAAGCTCAACGTAATGCAATTTCCTGCTTTACATCATGCTCAGAGATGTTTATAGTGCGCCTCACTTTGGAAGCGTGGCCGAGCGGTTGAAGGCACCGGTCTTGAAAACCGGCGACCCGAAAGGGTTCTAGAGTTCGAATCTCTACGCTTCCGCCAAATTCGAAAACCCTGCGATAGCAATATCGCAGGGTTTTTTCGTTATTCCAGCCCCAGCGTATACTGTGCGATTTTGAAGTAGATAATGAGCCCGGTACCGTCGATCAGCGTGGCGATAAACGGCGCGGAAACGACCGCCGGGTCGATTTTGCAGCGTTTCAATACCATCGGGATCACCGATGAGACAATGGCGCTCCACAGCGTAATGCAGACCAGCGTCAGGCTGACGATAAGCGTGATTTCCATCCCAATGCCCATCATCCAGGCACGAACGCAGCCCGTCAGGCCTAGCGTGGCGGCAATCATTAACGAGGTGCTCATCTCTTTGCGCAACACGCGACCCACGTCGCGAAGGTGGACTTCACCCAGCGCCATGGCGCGCACCAGCGTCGAGGTAATCTGCGTCCCGCTGTTTCCGCCGGTGCCAATCAGCAGCGGAATAAAGAACGCCAGCGCAATGGCGGATTCCAGCGCCTCTTCAAAATGCTGGATCACCGAGCTGGTATACGCTTCCGCGACAAACAGCAGCAGCAGCCAGACGGAGCGTTTCTTCCACAGGCTAAAGGCGCTGGTTTCCAGATAGGGCTTCTCCAGCGGCAGCGTTGCCCCCTGAAGCTGGGCATCTTCAGTAACGTCATCTTCCAGCAGATGGGCGATTTCACGCTCGGTAAGGCAGCCCACCAGCTTGCCGTGGGTCACCACCGGTACGACATCCGCACCTGCGTGCGCCAGCAACCCGGCGACATCCGCCCGCTCATCTTCCGGTTTAAGCTGGATAAAATCCGATATCATCAGACCTTTAACGGGCTGTACGGTATCCGTGGCCTGCAATAATTTACGTACGGCAATCAAACCCGCGAGGCGACCGTTGTCTTCGATAAAAATATGTGACGGAATATCATCATCTTTTAATTTTTCAAAGAATTGCTCGCGTGCCAGAGCCACGCATAATGAAATATCAATAACAATAAAATCGGTATTCATATATTGTGCGATGGCGCTGTCGTTAAAAGCCAGATTTTGGTTGTGAATAGCGTAAGACATTGTAACTTCCCTTTGAATAATAAAATCTCTCAGGGGCGAGCAAGACAGGGCATGTCGGAAAGGAGATCCCCACGTCCTGGGTTCAGCACTGTACACCGTATCCCGTAAGGGAAGTTATACTGGCAAAGCCTTGATTCGACAGTGCCTGTTTTACCCTGTGCCGGTTCTCTCGAACCCACCAGAGCGATAACGTGTATTTGTACAGGAGCCTCGCCATAACGAGATCGTTGTAAAACGTGAGGGATAATACGCTGATTTAAAATGGCTGCTGAGGAATTTAAATAATGTTTAAGTATGGTTTAAATGAATATTATTGAATGAATGTTGACGTTTTATTTAACTATTTTCACTTCTAATGGGGAATTCTGATGTTACCGGGGAGAGTAAAATGGCATGGCTGGACACGCTGCTGGATCATTTTGCGCATTATCCAACGCATCTCTTCGCGTTGCTCGTTGTTATGGCACTGAGTAAATCAACGGTACTGATCTCTTCCGTGCTCCCGCCCGCATCGGTCATGCTGCTGGCGGGGATTGCCGTCAGCCAGTCGAGTATGCATCCGGCGCTGACGTGGCTGGCGGTGGTGATGGGCGCTACGGCAGGATCGGTGCTGAATTACCATATCGGCCAGCTGATGGGGCATACCCGGCGAGTGTCACGCTTCACGGCAAAACATGCCGGGAAGTTTTTGCGGGTACAGCACCAGCTGCATAAAAATGGCCTGCTGGTGTTGTTCACCTCGCGTTTCCTGGCGGTACTGCGCTATATCGTGCCGCTGGCGGCGGGCATGCTCAGGCTGAGCGCGATAAAGGTTTACGCCATCAGCCTGCTTTCAGCCTGCGCATGGGCGGCGCTGTATGTCGGTATCGTCACCGGCATCAGCCTCTGAATCAGCGAGTCACGTATTCATCAGTTTGAGAAATGCTTCCCGAAAAACCTGTCACGAATCTGTCACACTCAATGCGACATTAAAAAAACGTGTGAGGAATTAGGGATGAGAAAAGCACTACTTGCAGTTGCCGTGGCAGGTACCCTTGCCGTGACCTTTGGCGCACAGGCGCAGGACACACCGGACGGCTATCAGCTGGAACAGGTACTCATCATGAGCCGCCACAACCTGCGTGCGCCGCTCGCCAATAACGGCAGCGTGCTGGAGCAGTCCACGCCGAAGCAGTGGCCGGAGTGGGACGTCCCGGGTGGACAGCTCACCACCAAAGGGGGCGTACTGGAAGTGTATATGGGTCACTATATACGCGAGTGGCTGGCAGAGCAGGGGATGGTGAAGACGGGTGAATGCCCACCAGCGGATACCGTCTATGCCTACGCCAACAGCCTCCAGCGCACCGTGGCGACCGCGCAGTTCTTTATCACCGGCGCGTTCCCGGGGTGCGATGTGCCTGTGCATCATCAGGAAAAAATGGGCACTATGGACCCCACCTTCAATCCGGTCATTACCGATAATTCCCCTGAGTTTCGTGAGAAAGCGCTGAAAGCAATGGAGACAGAACGGCAGAAAATGCAGCTGGATGAAAGCTACAAACTGCTGGAGCTGCTGACAAACTATAGCGACTCGCCGTCCTGCAAGGAGAAAAAAGTCTGTTCCCTGACGGAGGCGAAAGATACGTTCAGCGCCGATTATGAAAAAGAGCCGGGCGTCTCCGGGCCGCTGAAAGTGGGTAACTCGCTGGTGGATGCGTTCACCCTACAGTATTACGAAGGATTCCCGGCAGACCAGGTGGCATGGGGGGAAATCAAAACCGATCAGCAGTGGCGCGTGCTGTCGAAGCTGAAAAACGGCTACCAGGACTCGCTGTTTACCTCGACGGACGTGGCGCAGAACGTGGCTAAACCGTTGGTGAAGTACATTGATAAAGCGCTGGTGACCGAACAGGCCAAAGCGCCAAAAATTACCCTGCTGGTGGGGCACGACTCCAACATTGCCTCGCTGCTGACCGCGCTGGATTTCAGGCCGTATCAGCTGCACGACCAGCAGGAACGAACCCCGATTGGCGGTAAAATTGTCTTCCAGCGCTGGCATGACAAAAACACTAACCAGGAGCTGATGAAAATTGAGTATGTCTACCAGAGTTCTGAGCAGTTGCGTAATGCCAGCGTGCTGTCGCTGCAATCTCCTGCGCAGCGCGTGACGCTGGAGCTGAAGGGCTGTCCGGTAGATGGCAACGGCTTCTGTCCGATCGATAGATTCAATGCGGTGATGAACAACGCGGCGAAATAGAAGAAAACCCCCCGCGCGGGCGGGGGGAACATTCAGACGTTTTTACGTTCGATGGTTTGCTCGCCCCAGAACAGCGAGTCTTTGTCGGTTTTTTCGAAAGCGCGAACCAGCACTTCATCGTTGCCTTCTTCCCAAATCTGCTCAGCCAGCTTTTCGTCATACCTGGCGACTTCAAAGATGGCTTCTGCAATCTCCGGAGAGGTATTGCGTAAACTTGCCCATTCGCCCACGTGGTGAGCTTTGGATTCTTGAGTTGGCATACTTGTCCTCCTGTTGGGTTAGCCGTTCAGTTTTTTGGCAAGACCCGCGACGTATTCACCCTGATAGCGGGCGATCGAAAGTTCTTCATTGCTTGGCTGACGTGAACCATCCCCACCGGCAATGGTTGTCGCGCCATACGGTGTCCCGCCACGAACCTGGGAAACATCGAACAGTTCCTGCGCGCCGTAGCCAATCGGCACAATCACCATCCCATGATGTGCAAGGGTAGTCCAGGTTGAGGTGATCGTCTGCTCCTGGCCGCCGCCTGTGCCGGTAGAGCTGAACACGCTGGCCAGCTTGCCGTATAACGCGCCGGAGGCCCAGAGCCCGCCCGTCTGGTCGAGGAAGGTGCGCATCTGGCCGGACATATTGCCGAAGCGGGTCGGGGTGCCGAAGATAATGGCATCATAGTCCGCGAGCTCCTGCGGGGTGGCGACCTGGGCGTTTTGTGTTTTTCCCCCGGCTTTGGCGAAGGCTTCCGCCTGCATGGTTTCCGGTACGCGTTTAACCACAACCTCAACGCCGTCTACTCTGTTTGCGCCTTCTGCAACTGCGTGAGCCATGGTTTCAATGTGTCCATACATGGAATAATAGAGCACCAGAACTTTTGCCATTTTGCATCACTCCTCGTTGGTTTTTCTTACAGCGGATCGCTGCGTTACTTTAAAGATATGACATCACGGCCAGACTGCAAAAATGAACGGCATTTATTTGATATATAACAATATCTTTTCGTTATGTGCTTTGTAGCAAAATGAAACAACTTTAGCGGCGCTGATTTTTCAAAATATAAGAATGGCTTATGGATAACCTCCTCAATATTTCATACGAAAGGCTGAGATCATGTTGCAGAATATTACCTCTCGCTTGCCGGATAGCCGCATTACACTAAGCTTAGTTTCACGCGGCACAGATAAAGGCACTGTCCTTGAGCCGCGAGGTGAAAGAATCCTCTTTTACTGAATGCAATATGATGTCTAATGTTTCACACTCTGGAGGTTAGAGATGGCAAACCATCGTGGTGGTTCAGGTAATTTCGCTGAAGACCGTGAAAGAGCATCAGAAGCAGGTCGTAAAGGTGGCCAGTCTAGCGGGGGCAATTTTAAAAACGACCCTCAGCGCGCATCAGAGGCTGGCAAAAAAGGGGGTAAAAATAGCCACGGCAGCAACAAGTAGTACGCCGGGTTAACTCTCTGCCGCCGGGTTTCCCGGCGGTTTTTTTATGTCTGCTACATTGAACTGTAATCAAAGGCATCGCACACTACAGGATTGATTCTTCGTGCTGGTGTCCCATGTCCGTTTCCCGTTTTACTTTCTCCATTAAGCCTCAGGAAGCCATCCTGATTTTGATCACCATGTTCTGGGGCGGAACCTTTCTTGCCGTTCAGTACGCGGTCACGATGAGCGATCCGTTTTTCTTTGTAGGGCTGCGTTTTGCAACCGCGGCGGTTGCCGTGGCGCTTATTTCGCTGAAAACCTTGCGCGGGTTGACCCTGACAGAGCTTAAAGCGGGTGTCGCTATTGGCGTGGCGATTGCCATGGGCTATAGCCTGCAAACGTGGGGGCTTCAGTCTATCTCCAGCAGTAAATCCGCTTTCATCACCGCCATGTACGTACCGCTGGTGCCGCTGTTGCAGTGGCTGTGCCTGGGCAGAATACCGGGCCTGATGTCGTGCATTGGTATCGTGCTGGCGTTCATCGGCCTCATTTTATTAGCCGGGCCGGAAAATAATCTGCTGGCGCTGGGGCCGGGAGAGATCATCACGCTGGTGGGGGCCGTTGCCATTGCGGCTGAAATTATTTTGATTAGCGCCTGGGCAGGAAAAGTGGACGTCAAGCGGGTGACGGTCGTGCAGCTTGCCACCGCGTCGCTGGTGGCGTTCGCGACGATGGTGCCGGCAGGGGAGTCCGTCCCGCCGATGTCTACCGGGCTTATCGTCGTGGCGCTGGGGCTGGGCATTTTTAGCGCTATTATTCAGGTCACCATGAACTGGGCGCAGCGCAGCGTATCTCCGACACGGGCGACGGTCATCTATACCGGTGAACCGGTGTGGGCGGGTATTTTCGGGCGACTCGCCGGGGAGCGTCTGCCGCTGCTGGCGCTGGTGGGCGCGGCATTTATTGTCGCCGGGGTGCTGGTGAGCGAGTTAAAGTTAAAAAAACGACGTAAGGCGACTGCCGGGTTGGGCACTGAACAAGGGGCAGATAGCTAACAACGCGCACGCTGTCCGTTTTGCCCGGCGGCGCTTCGCTTGCACGGGCCTACAATTGGCATGTAGGCCGGGTAAGCGTAGCGTCACCCGGCTATTTCAGGTTCAGGGGGTGATGGGTTCCGCTTGCGCTTCATCCCCTTTGCGGCGGCTAAGCAGGGCGTTGAGCAGGATCGCGCCGAAGGTCGCCGTGCCAATCCCGCCCACCGTAAACCCGCCCAGCGTCAGGGCGAAGTCGCCTGCGCCCAGCACCAGCGTGACCGCCACCATGATCAGGTTACCGTTCTGGCTCAGATCAACATGATTCTGCACCCAGATGCGTGCCCCCGCGACGGCAATCAGACCAAATACAACAATCGAGGCGCCGCCAATCACGGGTGCCGGGATGGTGTGGATCAATGCGCCGAATTTTGGGGAAAAGCCGAGCAGTATCGCCATCACCGCCGCCGCCACGAAGACCAGCGTCGAGTAGACTTTGGTCACTGCCATCACGCCGATGTTTTCCGCGTAGGTCGTCACGCCGCTGCCGCCGACCGAGCCGGAGAGCATGGTCGCCAGACCGTCTCCCACAAACGCCCGCCCCATATACGGGTCCATATTGCGCCCGGTCATTCCCGCTACGGCTTTCAGGTGGCCCAGGTTTTCAGCCACCAGAATCACCGCGACAGGCGCGATGAGCATCATCGCCTGAGCGTTAAAGGTGGGTGAGGTCACCTGCGGCATCCCGAACCAGGCGGCCTGGTGAATCAGTGTGAAATCAACCGGCTTGCCGAGACCAAACACGTTCGCCAGCAGCGCGTAGATCAGACAGGCCGCAATCAGCCCGACCAGGATCAGCAGCCGCTGGATCATCCCACGCGTAAAGACCGCCACCACGCCGATGCACAGCACCGTAATCACCGCCATCCAGCTTTCAAACGGCGAGCCGGATACGCTCTTCACCGCAATCGGCGCGAGGTTCAGGCCTATCGCCATCACCACCGCCCCGGTGACGACGGGGGGCATCATGCGTTCGATCCAGCGCGTGCCGACTTTCATCACCACCAGACCGGTCAGGGTGTAGACCAGCCCACAGGCGATAATGCCGCCGAGGGCCACGCTCAGGTTGGGGTTAATACCCTGACCGTTAAACCCGGTCGCTGCAATAACGACTCCCACAAAGGCGGCGCTGGAGCCCAGATAGCTGGGCACGCGCCCGCCGGTGACAAAAAAGAACAGCAGGGTACCCATACCCGACATCAAAATGGCGAGGTTAGGATCCAGCCCCATCAGCATGGGCATTAGCACCGTCGCACCAAACATCGCGACCGCATGCTGCACGCCCATCACCATTGTCTGCCCGAGCGGGAGCCTTTCATCCGGCGCGACCACGCCTGCTTCTGTGGAGGTCGATTTCAACTGCCAGTGGGGAAGTCCGAACATGTTCTGTCTCCTGAATGCGGATTAACAGGCGGGTCGCATAAGTGCGTGATAGCCGCGGTCGAACCACACCAGCCCTTGCGGTGCCGGGTGGCGAACGATGGATACGATGTCGCAAAACAGAATGTCGTGGGTGCCGACGCTAACCACCTGGCTGATGCGGCAGTCGAACGAGGCCAGGGCATTTTCCAGACGCGGACAGCCCGTGTCGCCTGTCTGCCAGCGGGCAGCGGCAAAGCGGTCCTCCATCGGCGTTTTACCGCCAAACAGGTTGGATAATGGCTCCTGTCCGGCACTCAGCGTGTTAACGCACAGGGTGCGGTTCTCGTTGAAAATCGGCCAGACGGACGCGCCACGGTTGAGGCAAACCAGCAGAGTGGGCGGGGAATCGGTCACGCTGCATACCGCGCTGGCGGTAAAGCCCGCCATTCCCGCAGGGCCGTCGGTGGTGATGATATTGACCGCCGCACCGACGCAGGCCATGGCATCACGGAAGGTTTGTTGATCGGGTGTCGTCATGATGGCTCCTTACGCCAGCCCGCAGGCGTCTTCGAAGGTCAGACGCGGTAAGCGCCCATAGACTTTGCTCATATCGCCATAGCCGATGTTAATCAGCAGATTGCTTGTAAGCAGCGTGCCCGTGAAAAAGGCCGCGTCCACTTTTTCCCGGTCAAAGCCGGACATCGGCCCGGTGTCGAGCCCGAGCGCGCGGCAGGCGAAGATCAGGTACGCGGCCTGCATCGAGCTGTTGCGAAAGGCGGTCTCTTCCGCCAGTGCGGGGCTGGAGGTAAACCAGCTTCTGGCATCGCCGTGCGGGAACAGTACAGGCAGGCGCTCATAAAACTCGCTGTCCCAGGCGACAATTGCCGTGACCGGGGCGGTGAGCGTTTTCTCAAGGTTGCCGCTGGAGAGCGCCGGGCGCAGCTTCTCTTTTCCTTCCGGGCTTCGCACAAAGACAATGCGCGCCGGGGAGCAGTTGGCGGACGTCGGCCCCCATTTCATCAGGTCATAAATCTCGCGCAGCGTCTCGTCACTGACCGGTATATCCAGCCAGCCGTTATGGGTACGTGCGCCGGTAAACAGCGTTTCCAGCGCGGCGGGCGTGATGGCTTCGCTCATTCAGGCTCCTTACAAAGCGGGTTCAGGGCTGTGCAGCAGGCTGGCAAGCCCGTTCAGCAGCAGCGTGTTAAAGATGTCCGGCGCGGTCACGTTGCAGGCATGCCCGCCCTGGCGCATGACCGTTTTGCGGGCGTGCGGGAGGGCGGCGTGCAGTTCCGCGGAGCAGACGGACGGCACCAGCAGATCGTCGGTGGAACAAATAATCTGCACGGGGCAGCGAACGCGTGCAGCGTGGCGGCTGAAATCGGCCTGTTTCAGCGCATGCAGCCTGCGCAGCAGATTGGCTTTGCCCTGGAAATGGGCCAGCGCCAGCGCTTCCTCGGCCTCCAGCCGCGGAGCGCGGGCAGCCATCCAGTCTGCCGGGTAAAGAAACAGCGGCTGTGCCTCTACCCACGCCTGAGCCCCGCCCGCATGCAGCAGACGTTCGCGAACGTCAAAACAGCGTCGGGTATGGGCATTGAGGGTCAGCCAGCCGTTGACACAAACCAGCGCGGTGAGGGCGTCAGGCTTATCGATAGCCAGCCGCAGGCCGACCAGCGCCCCCAGCGCGTGGCCGACCACGCAGTAACGGGCGATCCCGGCCCCGGCTAACGCCAGCGCGAGCTCGTCGGCCATGTGTGCGAGGGTGTAGTCTTCCGGCAGGGTATCCGGGTTATTCCCCGTGCCCCGCTGGTCGTAGCACACCACCTGATACTCCTGCCCCAGCACGGCGAGCTGAGGCAGCCAGTAGCTCCCGCTGCCTCCGAGCCCGGCAATCAGCACCACCACGGGCGCGCCCGCAAAGGGGGGCGGGGAAATGGACAGTTTCATGGCGGCCTCACTTCGCGATGTGCGCAACGGTGGCAATTTCAACCAGCGCTTCAGGCTTTACCAGCCCGCACTGGATGCAAAATCGCGCCGGTTTATCGCCGGGGAAAAACTCCGCGTAGATCTCGTTAATCGCGGCGTAGTTTTTCCAGTCGGTGATAAAGATGCTGTTGAAGGTCACGTCCTCCATCGTGCCACCCGCCGTTTCGATCACGGTTTTGATCGTCTCCAGCACGTGGCGGGTTTGCGCCTTTGGGTCATCGATAAACACCACGTTGTTGTCTTTATCAAACGGCAGCGTGCCTGAGACATACACCACGCCGTCGGCGAGGGTACCGGGGACAAACGGGGCTATCGGGGTGCTGGTGCCCGGCGGAATAATCACGGATTTCGGCATAGCGGTTCTCCTCAGGCGATGCGGGCGAGCGGGGGATCCAGCGCGTCGCAGAAATCGGCGACGTTACTGACCCAGCCAAAAAAGGTTTCGATATTGAACAGGGCGGCTTTCTGGGCAAAATCCGGCCCGGCCTGATGGGTAGCGTCTTCCAGCACCACGCCAAAATACTCGAGGAAGAAGCCGTCGCGCAGGGTGGACTCCACGCAGACGTTGGTGGCAATGCCCGTAAAGACCAGATGACGAATGCCCCGGCTGCGCAGCAGGCTGTCGAGCGGGGTATTGAAAAAGCCGCTGTAGCGCGGTTTCGGCATTACGATATCGCCAGCTTCCGGTACCAGCTCATCCACCAGCTGATAATCCCAGCCGCCTTTCGCCAGCAGCGTGCCCTGGAGTTCAGGCCGTTGGCGCATGGTTTTCAGGGCGTTGGATTTGTGAAAGTTGGGTGAGCCGGGACCGCCAGCTTCGACGTACTGGTCGTCCCAGCCATTCTGGAACCAGACGATCAGCATGCCCGCAGCACGCGCGGCGCTCACGGCGGTTTTGATATTCTCAATCACCGGCTGCGTGGCCGAGACGTCGAACCCGGCCAGATCCAGATACCCGCCTTTACTGGCATAGGCGTTTTGCATATCCACCACGATCAGCGCGCTCTGCTGCGCGTCAAAGGTGATGGCCTCCGGGCGAGCGTTGAGGGTCGTCATTACGCCACCTCCTTCGTCACGGCAGGGATGTGGGCGCGGCACTGCATCAGCGGCTGAATACGCTCGCCGAAGGTTTCCACGCCGGTGAGAAAATCATCGAAGGTCAGCAGCACGCCTTCGGCGCCGGGCACGGCAGCCACTTCGTCGAGCATTCTGGCGACGCTGGCATACGAGCCAACCAGGGTGCCCATGTTGATATTGACGGCAGACGTCGGGTCGGCCATCTGGCGAACGTTGGTGTCCGCGCCGGAGCGGGTATCCTTCTGGCTCTGCTCGGTCAGCCAGCTCAGGGCTTCCTCGTCGGCGCCATCCTTATATTGTTCCCATTTGGCGCGCGCGGCGTCGTCGGTTTCGTCGGCAATCACCATAAACAGCACGTAGGAGCCCACGTCGCGCCCGATTTTGTCGGCGGCCGATTTCATGCGTGCCGCGGTGGGCGCGAAGGCGGCAGGGGTGTTAACGCCTTTGCCGAAGCAGAAGTTGAAGTCGGCGTATTTGGCGGAGAATTCCATCCCCGCGTCGCTCTGCCCGGCGCAAATCACCTTCATCGGCACCGACGGCTGGGGGCTGACGCGGCAGTCGTTCATGGTGAAGAAGTCGCCTTTGAAATCGCTTTTGCCGGTGCCCCACAGATCGCGCAGCACCTGCACGTATTCAGTCAGGTAGTCGTAGCGACGGGAGAAGTAATCGTCACCCGGCCAGATCCCCATCTGCTCGTACTCCGGCTTTTGCCAGCCGGTGACAAGGTTGACGCCAAAGCGCCCGCCGGAGATGGAGTCGATGGTGGAGGCCATCCGCGCCACGATTGCCGGGGGAAGGGTAAGGGTGGCGGCGGTGGCGTAAATCTGGATGCGCGAGGTTACCGCCGCCAGGCCCGCCATCAGGGTAAAGGACTCCAGGTTGTGGTCCCAGAATTCGGTCTTACCGCCGAAACCGCGCAGCTTGATCATCGAGAGCGCAAAGTCGAAGTGGTAATGCTCCGCTTTCTGCGCGATGGCTTTATTCAGCTCAAAGGTCGGCATGTATTGCGGGGCCGTGGTCGAGATAAGCCAGCCGTTGTTGCCGATCGGTACAAATACGCCAATTTTCATCACGAACCTCTCTTCATTACGTCGCAGGTGTCACGACGTTTTTGCAAAGGGAGTGCCAGTTTTGAAAAATACTTTGTTATTAGGGTGTTAACTGGTGGCTGTTAAATTTAACAGCGAAAATGTGGACTAAGTGGTCAAAATCATTGCACAGAAAACAGGCACTCATGCGCGCTGAGGGTGCAGAAGGTCGTGGCGAGACGGGGGTTTTGCTATGCTGAGCGCAGGACAGAAAATGGAGAGCGAAAATGACACAAGGCGCAGTGAAAACACCCGGTAAACGTTCGCAGGCGGTGAGCGCCAAGAAACAGGCGATCCTCAGCGCCGCGCTGGAGACATTTTCGCAGTTTGGTATTCACGGTACACGCCTTGAGCAGGTGGCGGAGCAGGCCGGGGTGTCCAAGACCAATCTGCTCTACTACTACCCGTCGAAAGAGGCGCTATATGTGGCGGTGATGCAGCAGATCCTGGATATCTGGCTCGCACCGCTTAAAGCATTTCGCGAAGAGCTGGCCCCGCTGGTGGCGATAGAGGAGTACATACGCCTGAAGCTGGAGGTATCGCGTGATTATCCCCAGGCATCGAGGCTGTTTTGTCTGGAGATGTTACAGGGCGCGCCGCTGTTGCAGGCGGAGCTGACGGGAGATCTAAAGCAGCTGGTGGACGAAAAATCGGCCATTATTGCCGGATGGGTCGCCAGCGGAAAACTGGCGCCCGTCGATCCGCAGCATCTGATTTTCATGATTTGGGCCTCAACCCAGCACTACGCTGACTTCGCGGCCCAGGTCGAGGCGGTAACCGGTAAAACGCTCCAGGACGAGGCGTTTTTCCAGAGCACCCTGGAAAACGTGCAGCGGATGATTATTGAAGGGATCCGCGTGCGTTAATCAGCCGGTTGGAAAGGGCAGCTTAAGTCGCCCTCTTCACACTGCATCAGCGTGGCCAGAAACGCTTCGCGCTCCACGGTTTTTTCCGCCAGACACTGGTTCACAATCATTGGCTGAACGCTCCCGCCTTCCGTACCCGAACCGATAAACGCACAGTCCGCGTCGCGCAGGCTGATCCACGCCTGCTGCGCCTTTTTCAGCAGATCGCGCTGAGGCGCAGCCGCACGTTTGATGGCGGCCTGATAGGTCTCGTTGAGCTTTTTATCGGCGGCCTGGTACTGCTGCGCGCTACAGGTGTTCAGTTCAAGCTGGGTGGTCGCGTTGTTGCACTCGTCGGCAAGCGCGCTGGCGCTCATAAGCAGGGCTGCACCTGCGAGAAATACTCTTTTCATCATCCCCTCCATGTAAAAAAGCCGGATGCGCTGTGCTTATCCGGCCTGCGGCTGTTTTATAGCCCCGGTAAGCGTAGCGTCACCGGGGAGAGTTTACACGATTAACCGATGGTCATCAGGCTGGCGTTACCGCCCGCCGCCGCGGTGTTAACGCTGAGCGAGCGCTCCACGTACAGACGCTCCAGCAGCAGGTTGGTTTCCCCGCGCGCAAAGCCCTGCACCGAGACAATCGCGCCGCTGCGGGCCGCAACCTGCTCACACAGTTCGCGCAGCTGGTCGGAATCACCGTGGTAGATCACCGCGTCAAACGGCTGGGTCAGCAGGGCATCGGCCTTCGCAAAGCGAATGCGAGCCGAGACCGCTTTTGGCAACTGTTTGGCGAGGTCGCGATGCAGCGCATCTTCCGGCCACAGCACCTCACAGCCCGTTGCTGTAGCGGCTGCCAGCTGCACCAGCGCATCCTGCTCGTCATCCGCCATGCACAGCACACGCTCGCGCGGCATCAGCGTCCAGGTGTTGCGCTCACCGGTTGGACCCGGCAGCAGGCGCTGGGTACCGGCCTGCGCCAGCTCGCCGTACTGCTGCGCAATTGCACGCAGTTCAGGGCGGTTTTCTGCCCACTTAATCAGCGCGTCCAGCGGCTGGGTCAGCACGGCTTTCACCTGCGCATCCACCGGATAGTCCGCGTCCTGACGCGCCAGCGTCACGCCCAGCGCATTTTCCGGACGGTTTGCCAGCAGGCGGTACAGATAGAGCGGACCGCCCGCTTTCGGGCCGGTGCCGGAGAGACCTTCACCGCCGAACGGCTGCACGCCCACGACCGCGCCAACCATGTTGCGGTTGACGTACAGGTTGCCGACTTTAGCATTGCCGGTCACCTGGGCAATGGTTTCGTCGATACGGGTATGCACGCCGAGCGTCAGGCCGTAACCTGAGGCGTTGATCTGATCGATCAGCTCGTTGAGGTTGTTACGGTTGTAGCGCACCACGTGCAGTACCGGGCCGAAGACCTCTTTTTTCAGCTCGTCGAAGCTTGCCAGCTCAATCAGCGTTGGCGGCACGAAGGTGCCGGTCTGCCACTCGCGGGCATCTTCGCTGTTCTCGCGCACCGCCTGGAACACCGGACGGCCTTTGGCACGCATGGTCTGAATGTGGTTTTCGATGTTGGCTTTGGCTTCCGCGTCGATCACCGGCCCGATATCGGTGGTGAGACGGCCCGGGTTGCCCATGCGGCATTCCGCCATCGCACCGCGCAGCATCTTCAGCGTGTGGTCAGCCACGTCATCCTGTAAGCACAGCACGCGCAGGGCGGAACAGCGTTGACCCGCGCTGTCGAAGGCAGAGGCCAGCACGTCAACGACGACCTGCTCAGTGAGCGCGGAGGAGTCCACGATCATGGCGTTCATGCCGCCGGTTTCAGCGATCAGCGGCGTTGGACGGCCCTGCGCATCCAGACGGGTGGCGATGTTGCGTTGCAGCAGGGAGGCTACTTCGGTCGAACCGGTAAACATCACGCCGCGCACGCGGTTATCGGAGGTCAGTTTGGCACCCACCGTTTCACCGCGCCCCGGCAACAGTTGCACCACGCCCGCCGGTACGCCCGCTTCCAGCAAAATGTTAATGCCCTGAGCGGCAATCAGCGGAGTCTGCTCTGCCGGTTTTGCCAGCACGCTGTTGCCTGCGGCAAGGGCCGCGGCAATCTGGCCGGTGAAGATTGCCAGCGGGAAGTTCCACGGGCTGATACAGACCACCGGGCCGAGCGGACGGTGCGTTTCGTTGTCGAAATCATCACGCACCTGACCGGCGTAGTAGTGCAGGAAGTCGACCGCCTCACGCACTTCGGCGATGGCGTTGCTGAAGGTTTTACCCGCTTCACGCACCAGAATGCCGATAAGCTGCTGCATCTGATCTTCCATCAGCACCGCCGCGCGTTCCAGAATGGCGGCACGCTCCTGCGGCGGGGTGGCAAACCAGATTGGCGCGTTGTTCACCGCGCTCTCCAAAGCCTGATCCACTTCCGCTTCTGTGGCTTCGCGCACGTAGCCGACGATATCCTTCGGCTCTGCCGGGTTGATCACCGGCTGCATTTCACCGTCTTCAACGGACTGCTCAAGGATCGGTTTGGCCTGCCACTTCTGCAATGCGCTGTTAAGCAGGGCAGAAGAGAGCGACGCCAGACGGTGTTCGTTGGCGAGATCCAGACCCGCCGAGTTGACGCGGCCTGCACCATACAGCTCGCGCGGCAGGGCAATCTTCGGATGCGGCAGACCAATCTGGCCTTCCTGCGCCGCCATCTTCTCTACGGCCTGTACCGGATCGGCCACCAGTTCGTCCAGCGGCAGGGTGGTATCGGCGATGCGGTTAACGAAGGAGGTGTTCGCCCCGTTCTCCAGCAGACGACGCACCAGGTAGGCCAGCAGGGTTTCGTGGGTACCTACCGGGGCATAAATACGGCACGGACGGTTCAGCTTGCCGTCGGCCACTTTACCGGTCACCTGCTCGTACAGCGGTTCACCCATGCCGTGCAGACACTGGAACTCGTACTGGCCCGGATAGTAGTTCTGACCCGCCAGGCTGTAGATCGCCGCCAGGGTGTGGGCGTTGTGGGTGGCGAACTGCGGATAAATCAGGTTCGGCACGCCGAGCAGTTTTTTCGCGCAGGCGAGGTAAGAGACGTCGGTGTAGACCTTGCGGGTATAGACCGGATAGCCTTCCAGACCTTCCATCTGGGCGCGTTTGATTTCGCTGTCCCAGTAGGCGCCCTTCACCAGACGGATCATCAGGCGGCGACGGCTACGGCTGGCCAGGTCGATCAGGTAGTCAATGACGAACGGGCAGCGTTTCTGGTAGGCCTGGATAACGAAACCAATCCCGTTCCAGCCCGCCAGCTCCGGCTCGAAGCACAGTTTTTCTAGCAGATCGAGGGAGATCTCCAGACGATCCGCCTCTTCGGCGTCGATGTTGATGCCGATGTCATACTGGCGCGCCAGCAGGGTCAGGGACTTCAGGCGCGGGTAGAGTTCTTCCATCACCCGGTCGTACTGCGCGCGGCTGTAGCGCGGGTGCAGGGCGGAAAGCTTGATAGAGATGCCTGGCCCTTCATAAATACCGCGACCGTTGGACGCTTTACCGATGGCGTGGATCGCCTGCTGGTAAGAGACCATGTAGGCCTGCGCGTCGGCGGCGGTCAGCGCCGCTTCGCCCAGCATGTCGTAGGAGTAGCGGAAGCCTTTGTCTTCCAGCTTGCGGGCGTTCGCCAGCGCTTCGGCAATGGTTTCCCCGGTGACGAACTGCTCGCCCATCAGGCGCATCGCCATGTCCACGCCCTTGCGGATCAGCGGCTCGCCGCTCTTGCCGATAATACGGTTCAGGGAGCGCGACAGGTTGGCTTCGTTATGGGTGGAGACCAGCTTGCCGGTAAACAGCAGGCCCCAGGTGGCGGCGTTCACAAACAGGGACGGGCTGCGGCCAATGTGGGAGTGCCAGTTGCCGTTGCTGATTTTGTCGCGGATCAGGGCATCGCGGGTGGCTTTATCCGGAATACGCAGCAGCGCTTCCGCCAGACACATCAGCGCCACGCCTTCCTGCGAGGAGAGGGAGAACTCCTGCAACAGACCCTGCACCATGCCGGCGCGTCCGCTGGCGGTTTTCTGATTACGCAGCTTGTCGGCGAGCTGATACGCCAGGCTGTGCGCCTGAGCGGCAACGGCTTCCGGCAGGCGCGCCTGCTCCAGCAGCATCGGCACGGCGTCGGTTTCGGCACGGCGATAGGCGCCGGTAATGGCGGCGCGGCTGACGGACTGCGGCAGGATCTGCTCGGCAAATTCCAGGAACGGCTGGTGGTTCTCATCAGCGGCCGTCGCGGCCTCTTCGCCTTCGTTCGCAGCGCCCGCCAGCAGGGCAGGCAGCTCCGGCAGACCTTCTTCACTCTCCAGTCTTTCCAGATAGTTAAAAATCGCCTGCTTGATTAACCAGTGCGGCGTGCGGTCGATACGGGTCGCAGCGGTTTTAATCCGTTCGCGGGTAGCGTCATCCAGCTTAACCCCCATGGTGGTCATCCCCATGCCAAAACTCCTGTTGTTCTGTAATAGCGTTCTGTTGATAGCGTGAAATATCCACCATGTTGCAACTTTGTGCAACCGTGTTAAATGTGACCTGGTCTGCAAGCTGGAAAATGAATGGATTGTTAACGATTAGTTAGCTGTGAAAAAGAACATGCGGCGGTTTCTGAGCCCAGTTTTTATGCGGTGCTTAACACTTTTTAAAGGTGCAACCCATAAAAGCGTGAGCGAGTGCAACCTATAGGAAAGACGTATAAAACCAGGGATGAAATTCATGTAAATGCAGTGTTAAATCGTTTGTCAGTGGGATGCGTATACGGCAGGATAGCGCGCCCAACGGAAACACATACACACATCACTACGTTCCGGTGATGACATAACAAGGCAACCCGGACGGTTGTCGCTCGACATTTTGGAGAATTTGAATGGCTATTAGCACACCGATGCTGGTGACATTTCTCGTTTATATTTTTGGCATGATCCTGATAGGGTTTTTGGCATGGCGTTCCACTAAAAACTTTGACGACTACATCCTCGGCGGGCGCAGCTTGGGCCCGATGGTCACCGCGCTCTCAGCGGGCGCATCCGACATGAGCGGCTGGCTGCTGATGGGGCTGCCGGGCGCGATTTTCATCTCCGGTATCTCCGAAAGCTGGATCGCCATCGGCCTGACCCTTGGCGCATGGATCAACTGGAAGCTGGTAGCAGGCCGTCTGCGTGTGCATACCGAAGCCAACAACAACGCCCTGACGCTGCCGGATTACTTCACCGGACGCTTTGAAGATAACAGCCGCATATTGCGTATTATCTCTGCGGTGGTGATCCTGCTGTTCTTCACCATCTACTGTGCCTCCGGCATTGTGGCGGGCGCGCGTCTGTTCGAAAGCACCTTCGGCATGAGCTATGAAACGGCGCTGTGGGCCGGTGCGGCCGCGACCATCCTCTATACCTTCGTGGGCGGATTCCTGGCGGTAAGCTGGACCGATACCGTGCAGGCGAGTCTGATGATTTTCGCCCTGATCCTGACCCCGATAATTGTGATTTTTACCGTCGGCGGCTTTGGCGAATCGCTGGAAGTGATCAAGCAGAAGAGCATCGAAAACGTCGATATGCTGAAAGGGCTGAACTTCGTGGCCATCGTCTCCCTGATGGGATGGGGCCTGGGCTACTTTGGTCAGCCGCACATTCTGGCGCGCTTTATGGCGGCGGATTCTCACCACACCATCGTTCACGCGCGTCGCATCAGCATGACGTGGATGATCCTGTGTCTGGCGGGGGCGTGCGCGGTCGGTTTCTTCGGTATCGCCTACTTCAACAACAACCCGGCGCAGGCGGGCGCGGTGAACCAGAACGCCGAGCGCGTGTTCATCGAGCTGGCGCAGATCCTGTTCAACCCGTGGATTGCCGGTATCCTGCTCTCCGCGATCCTGGCGGCAGTCATGTCCACCCTGAGCTGTCAGCTGCTGGTGTGCTCCAGTGCCATCACCGAAGACCTCTACAAAGCGTTCCTGCGTAAGGGCGCGAGCCAGAAAGAGCTGGTGTGGGTAGGGCGTTTTATGGTGCTGCTGGTGGCGCTGGTGGCGATTGCGCTGGCGGCTAACCCGGAAAACCGCGTGCTGGGGCTGGTGAGCTACGCGTGGGCGGGCTTTGGCGCCGCATTTGGTCCGGTGGTGCTATTCTCCGTTCTGTGGTCACGCATGACCCGCAACGGCGCGCTGGCGGGGATGATCATCGGTGCGGTTACCGTTATCGTCTGGAAACAGTTCGCGTGGCTGGGCCTGTACGAAATTATCCCGGGCTTCATCTTCGGCAGCCTCGGTATTGTGGTGTTTAGCCTGCTGGGTAAAGCGCCGTCTGCATCTATGCAGAAGCGCTTTGCGGAAGCGGATGCGCATTACCACTCAGCGCCGCCGTCTAAGCTCCAGGCTGAGTAATTTCCCCCTCACCCTAACCCTCTCCCCAAAGGGGAGAGGGGACAGACCGTTCACCCGTTCGAGATGAGAATGATGATTAAAACAGGGTTGATGATGGCAGCATTACTGCTGCTGGCGGGGTGTAACGCTCCCACGCAGCATGCGGCGGTGGAGACCTGCAAAGCGGATAACCAGATGCAGCAGACTACGCTCTATTTTGGCTTGAATCGCCCGGCAGGGGCGCAGATTACCGGCAGCGAGTGGCAGCAGTTTGTCGACCAGGACGTGACGCCGCGTTTTCGCGATGGCTTAACGGTGGTTGATGCCCGCGGGCAGTGGCTGGGGAACGACGGAAAAGTGGCGCGTGAACCCAGCAAAGCGTTAATGCTCATCCATGGTAAAGACGCGCAGAGCGAGAAGAACATCGAAGCGTTGCGCGGGATCTATAAGTCTCGTTTCGCGCAGGAATCGGTAATGCGGGTCGACCAGCCGGTGTGCGTGCAGTTTTAATGAGAACGGCGGGAATTCCCGCCGCTGTTGTTTTGTAGGCCGGGTAAGCGAAGCGCCACCCGGCATTGCATCAGAGCACCAACCCCGCAAAGCTCGCCGACAGCAGGCTCACCAGCGTCGCACCGTATACCAGGCGCAGACCAAACCGCGACACCACGTTACCCTGTTGCTCGTTCAGGCCTTTTATTGCCCCCGCTACAATGCCAATCGAGGCGAAGTTAGCGAACGACACCAGGAACACGGACAAAATACCCAGACCGCGCGGGGACATTTGATGGGCTATTTTTTGCAGCTCAATCATCGCCACAAATTCATTCGCCACCAGTTTTGTTGCCATAATACTCCCCGCGTTTAAGGCATCGCTCAGCGGAATACCAATAAGCCACGCCAGCGGATAAAACACGTAACCCAGAATCTGCTGGAAGCTCAGGCCAAATACGCTGGAGAAGAGGGCATTAACGGCGCTAATAAGGGCGATAAAGCCAATCAGCATCGCCAGAATAATCATCGCCACCTTAAAACCGGCCAGAATATATTCGCCCAGCATTTCAAAGAAGCTCTGGGATTCATGCAGCTTTTCCAGTTTGATATCGGATTCGGCTTCCGGGCGGGCCGGGTTAATGACCGAAAGGATAATAAAGGTGCTGAACATGTTCAGGATCAGTGCCGCGACGACAAATCTGGCGTCGAGCATGGTCATATAGGCACCGACAATCGACAGCGAAACCGTCGACATCGCCGTTGCAGCCATCGTAAACAGGCGGCGTGAGGAGAGATCGCCCAACACGCCCTTATAGGCAATGAAGTTTTCAGACTGACCGAGTATCAGTGAGCTCACCGCGTTAAAGGATTCCAGCTTGCCCATGCCGTTCAGTTTTGACAGCAGCGTCCCGATAACCCGAATAAAGATCGGCAGAATACGCCAGTGCTGCAGAATACCAATCAGCGCCGAGATAAAAATAATGGGGCAGAGCACGCCAAGGAAAATGAACGCCAGCCCTTTTTCACCCATCCCGCCAAAGACAAAATTCGTCCCTTCGGCAGCGAATTTAAGCAGTGATTCAAAGAAACCGGAGACATGTTTAATAATGAACAGGCCGCTTTCTGCATGCAGAAAAAAGAATGCCAGCGCGATTTCAATCACGATCAGCTGTAAAACGAAACGAATGCGAATTTTTCGGCGGTCGAAACTCACCAGCCAGGCAAGCGCAAGAATAATCACCAGCGCCAGCAGGAAATGGACAATTTTAAACATGGGTTATTTTCAGTTGGTTTTCGAGGCGGACATTTAGCCACAGCCCCGGTTAACCGTAAATGGGCATTTTCGTTATACCTTATAAACGCAACGGTTACTCAGGCAATTATTATTCCGCAATGCGTTTACATCTGGTCATCAAAACTCCACATATTTCGCTTGTTTTTCTTGTGGCCGTAATGATAATCACTATCACAAGAATTTACCTTTCTTTGCATCAGTTGACCGCGATAAACATTTAAGGTGTCTGCATGTTTGTTCCTTTTCTCATTATGTTACGTGAAGGCCTTGAAGCGGCCCTGATTGTTAGCCTTATCGCCAGTTATCTGAAGCGCACCCAGCGTGGACGCTGGATCGGCGTGATGTGGGTTGGCGTCTTCCTGGCCGCGGCGCTCTGCCTGGGGCTGGGTATTCTTATCAACGAAACCACCGGAGAATTTCCTCAGAAAGAGCAAGAGCTTTTTGAAGGCATTGTTGCCGTAATAGCGGTGGTGATCCTCACCTGGATGGTGTTCTGGATGCGCAAGGTCTCCCGTAACGTGAAGGTACAGTTGGAGCAGGCGGTGGATAACGCCCTGCAAAAAGGCAACCACCACGGCTGGGCGCTGATCATGATGGTTTTTTTCGCCGTGGCGCGTGAAGGCCTGGAGTCAGTGTTCTTCCTGCTCGCGGCTTTTCAGCAGGACGTGGGCATCTGGCCGCCGCTGGGCGCGATGCTTGGGCTGGCCACGGCGGTTGTGCTTGGCTTCCTGCTCTACTGGGGCGGCATTCGTCTTAACCTGGGCGCGTTCTTCAAGTGGACCAGCCTGTTTATTTTGCTGGTGGCCGCGGGGCTGGCGGCAGGTGCGATCCGCGCCTTCCATGAAGCGGGCCTGTGGAACCACTTCCAGGACGTGGCGTTTGATTTTAGTAACGTTCTTTCCACCCACTCACTGACCGGCACGCTCCTTGAAGGTATCTTCGGCTATCAGGAAACGCCGAGCGTCAGCGAGGTGGCGATGTACTTTATCTATCTTATTCCGGCGCTGGTGCTGTTCTTCATGCCATCGCGCCCCAGCGCTCAGCCGTCGCGTACTGCGCCGTGAAGCGCTTTGTTTAGTTACAACATACTTTAAAGGGAAGAGACATGGCTATTCAATTCCGTCGTAGCGCGTTACAGGTTGGTGTGGCAGCGCTGTTCGCGTCTGCCTTCGCCGCTCAGGCAGCAGATATTCCGCAGGTAAAAGTCACCGTCAACGATAAACAGTGCGAGCCGATGACCATCACGGTTAACAGCGGTAAAACCCAGTTTATTATTCAGAACCACAGCCAGAAGGCGCTGGAGTGGGAGATCCTGAAAGGCGTGATGGTGGTGGAAGAGCGTGAAAATATCGCGCCTGGCTTCAGCCAGAAAATGACCGCTAATCTTCAGCCGGGGGAATATGACATGACCTGCGGCCTGCTGACTAACCCGAAAGGTAAGCTGATCGTCAAAGGCGCAGCGACGGCGGACGCGGCCAAAGGCACCGCGCTGCTGAGCCTCGGCGACGCCATTACCGCCTATAAAGCCTACGTCACCAAAGAGACGGCTGACCTGGTGGCAGGCACCAAAGCCTTTACCGACGCGGTGAAAGCGGGCGATATCGAAAAAGCGAAATCCCTGTATGCGCCTACACGTCAGCACTACGAGCGCATCGAGCCGATTGCCGAGCTGTTCTCTGACCTCGATGGCAGCATTGACGCCCGCGAAGATGACTACGAGCAGAAGGCCGCCGATCCGAAATTCACCGGCTTCCACCGCCTGGAAAAAGCCCTGTTTGGCGATAGCTCCACCAAAGGGATGGAAAAATACGCCGATCAGCTCAATAGCGACGTGCTGGAGCTGCAAAAACGCATCAGCGAGCTGGCCTTCCCGCCGTCGAAAGTGGTGGGTGGTGCAGCGGGTCTGATTGAAGAAGTGGCCGCGAGCAAAATCAGCGGCGAAGAAGATCGCTACAGCCACACCGACCTGTGGGACTTCCAGGCAAACGTCGACGGCGCACAAAAAATTGTCGATCTGCTGCGGCCCCAGCTGCAAAAAGAGAACGGCGAACTGCTGGCGAAAGTGGATGCCAACTTTAAGAAAGTTGACGCCATCCTGGCGAAATACCGTACCAAAGACGGGTTCGAAACCTACGACAAGCTGACCGATGCTGACCGTAACGCGCTGAAAGGCCCGATTACGACGCTGGCGGAAGATCTCTCCCTGCTGCGTGGCGTTCTGGGTCTGGACTAAGCGATGAACAAGCATGATGAGTACGACGTGGCGGAACCTTCCCGACGTCGTTTGTTAAAAGAGGTAGGGGCGCTGGGCGGCGCGTTTGCCCTGGCGGGCGGCTGTCCGGTGGCGCATGCGGCAAAACCACAAAGCGCCCCCGGCACGCTCTCCCCGGATGCGCGTATGGAAACGCAGCCGTTTTATGGTGAGCACCAGGCAGGAATCCTGACGCCGCAGCAGGCCTCGATGATGCTGGTGGCTTTCGATTCGCTGGCGAGTGATAAGGCTGACCTTGAGCGTCTGTTCAGGCTGTTGACCACGCGCATTGCCTTCCTTACGGCGGGCGGTCCGGCACCGGAAACACCGAATCCGCGCCTGCCGCCGATGGATTCCGGGATCCTCGGGGCGTTTATCGCTCCCGATAATCTGACCATCACCGTGTCGGTGGGGGAATCGCTGTTTGATGATCGCTACGGTCTGGCGAAGCAGAAGCCGAAAGCGCTGCAAAAAATGACGCGATTCCCGAATGACTCTCTCGACGCGGCGTTGTGCCACGGCGATCTGCTGTTGCAGATCTGCGCCAATACCCAGGATACGGTGATCCACGCCCTGCGCGATATCATCAAGCACACCCCGGATCTGCTCAGCGTGCGCTGGAAGCGGGAAGGTTTTATCTCAGACCACGCCGCGCGCAGTAAAGGGAAAGAGACGCCGGTCAACCTGCTGGGCTTCAAAGACGGTACCGCCAACCCGGACAGCAGCAATACCGTGTTGATGAAAAACGTGGTCTGGGTGACGGCGGATCAGGGCGAACCGGCCTGGGCGGTGGGTGGCAGCTATCAGGCGGTGCGTATCATTCAGTTCCACGTGGAGTTCTGGGACCGCACGCCGCTGAAAGAGCAGCAGACGATCTTCGGCCGCGATAAGCAAACCGGCGCACCGCTCGGCATGAAGCACGAGCACAATGAACCCGACTACGCCCGCGATCCGAACGGAGATGTTATCGCGCTGGACAGCCATATTCGTCTCGCTAATCCTCGCACCAAAGAGACCCAGTCCAGCCTGATGATGCGCAGGGGCTACAGCTACTCGTTGGGGGTGACCAATTCCGGTCAGCTTGATATGGGACTGCTGTTTGTCTGCTATCAGCACGATCTGGAGAAAGGGTTCCTCACCGTGCAGAAGCGGCTCAACGGCGAAGCGCTGGAGGAGTACATCAAGCCCATCGGCGGCGGCTATTTCTTTGCCCTGCCCGGCGCGCGTGACGCGAAGACCTGGCTCGCTCAGGGTCTGATAGAAGCCTGATAATCGTCCCTGCGACAGTTCGCGGGGACATTATTTTTCCATATGACTATCTTGTTGTTATATTTCTGTAATATTCATATATGAGACTGATTCCGCTGCAGGAGCAGTCTTAAAGGTTGCATCTAGGTAAAATAAATGTTGCATTTATGATAATTCCTGATGTACTTAAGATAAGACAGCGGTAGTTCCCGGCAGTGATATTGACTCACTATGGAGATCGCGAATGGTTGCGTCCTGTACTGGACAAGGTAAACACATCAACCGCAGCACCCGGCGCGGAGGCTCAGACTCCGGCAGCGATTTCCTCACCACAAAATTCTCCCCTCCACCTCTAAATACGATTTCTACCGACGTGCATAACGGTGCGCGTAGCCGTTCTGTATCGTCATCCGGTAATGCAAGCAATGGCTTACAAGGAAGCCAACCCTCTGATGTTCGTGCGCATAATCGTGCCGATGCTGGCGCGTGTGATGAATACCAACAACTCAAGGTGCTATCCATGGGAAGACAGAAAGCAGTGATCAAAGCTCGTCGCGAAGCAAAACGTGTGCTGAGACGGGATTCACGTAGCCATAAACAGCGTGAAGAAGAATCGGTCACCTCGCTTGTGCAGATGAGCGGCGTAGAATCCATTGGCATGGCGCGGGACAGCCGCGATGCATCGCCAATAGTGGCGCGGAATGAAGCTCAGGCGCACTACCTGAATGCTATCGAGAGTAAACAGCTCATCTTTGCAACCGGTGAAGCCGGATGCGGGAAAACCTGGATCAGTGCCGCCAAAGCGGCGGAGGCGCTGATTCATAAGGACGTGGAAAGGATCATCGTTACCCGTCCGGTACTGCAAGCGGATGAAGATCTGGGCTTCCTGCCCGGCGATATTTCTGAGAAGTTTGCCCCGTACTTCAGGCCCGTCTATGACGTGCTGGTGAAGCGGTTGGGCGCTTCCTTTATGCAGTACTGCCTGCGACCAGAGATTGGCAAGGTGGAAATCGCGCCGTTCGCCTATATGCGCGGACGTACATTTGAAAATGCGGTCGTTATTCTTGACGAGGCTCAGAACGTGACCGCTGCGCAAATGAAGATGTTTTTAACGCGCCTCGGGGAGAACGTGACGGTTATCGTCAACGGCGATATTACCCAGTGTGACCTGCCGTCGGGCGTGAAGTCTGGCCTGAGCGATGCCATGTCACGTTTTGAGGAAGATGAGATGATAGGGGTGGTCCGCTTCACAAAAGAGGACTGCGTCCGCTCAGCGCTGTGTCAACGAACGCTGGAAGTGTACTCCGACTAAGATCATTTCACATTTTAAGTCATTTCTTCCCGGCGTCATGCCGGGAAGCTTCTTTTATTCCCTCTGTTCGCATGGCTTTTTTTAAATCATATTTATTTCCTATAGCATTCAACGGGATTTACGCACCGTTTTGCGGTAATAATAATATTGCTGTTAATTTGCCGCGAACGCTTTTTATACAGGTCGCAAAAATGTGATATGTATTTACAATACCCACAAAATACCTGTGAATATAATGATCGCGCTAATTGTTAGGTGAAAATTAAACGTGAATGTTGTCACAGAACATGACTAAGCAGTAAAAATTAAGTTGGTGTCTTTTGGGTAATTATCTATGTTTCGTACTTGTTCAAATTAAATTCTAAGAAGAAACACACCAGGGGATCGTTTCCTCTGGAACATCACGCTGAGGGTCATACATGAACGAACTGGTTAGTGCAATTAACGGTGTTATCTGGAGCCCTGCGTTAATATTTTTATGTCTGGGTGTCGGTCTCTATTTCTCACTGCGTAGTCGTTTTCTACAATTACGTCATATAAAACATATGATTACCCTGATGTTTCAGGGCGGGGCTACCGATGCCGGCGTATCATCGTTTCAGGCGTTGACGATGACGCTGGCGGGCCGCGTAGGGACAGGGAATATCGCCGGTGTGGCGACCGCCATTACCTTTGGTGGCCCCGGTGCGCTTTTCTGGATGTGGGTAGTGGCATTTTTAGGCGCCAGCTCTGCTTTTGTTGAATCCACGTTAGGTCAGGTTTATAAAGAAAAAATTAACGGCGAATATCGTGGGGGACCTGCCTTTTATATTGAAAAAGGGTTGGGGGTGAAGTGGTACGCATGGTTATTTGCTATTGTGACCATTTTCTCCTGCGGTTTATTACTTCCGGGCGTACAGGCAAACTCAATTGCCGCCAGCCTGGATATTGCCTTCGGTCTTAACCCAAACGTTACGGCGGCAATACTGGCTGTACTGTTAAGCTTCATTATTTTCGGTGGTGTAAAAAGGATCGCCAGCTTTAGCAGTATGGTCGTTCCGTTTATGGCGCTCGGCTATATTATTGTTGCCTGCGTTATTATCGCGATCAATATTGAAAAACTGCCTGCTGTTATCCTGCTGATCTGGAAAAGTGCTTTTGGCCTTGAAGCGGGATTTGGCGCTATTCTGGGCCAGGCTATCATGTGGGGCGTTAAACGCGGCGTCTATTCCAACGAGGCGGCGCAGGGCACCGGGCCACATGCATCCTCGGCAGCAGCCGTAAGTCATCCGGTGAAACAAGGGCTGGTTCAGGCGTTCTCCGTATATATCGACACGCTGTTTGTCTGCTCCGCGACCGGGTTTATGCTGTTGATCACCGGGCTTTATAATGTTCAGGGCGTCGACGGCGCAGCCCTTTATACCGGTATTGCAGGCGTGGCGGCGGGTCCTGGCTATGTGCAGACAGCGATGGAAAGTATGATGCCGGGCTTTGGTAATTACTTTGTCGCCATCGCGCTATTCTTCTTTGCCTTCACCACCATCATTGCCTATTACTATATCGCTGAAACCAATATCGCCTACATCAACCGTAAAATTCACCGTCCGTGGCTGACATTCCTGCTTAAATTATGTCTGATGGCTTCCACGGTATATGGCACAATCCGCACCGCGGATCTGGCATGGGGATTAGGGGATATCGGGGTAGGGCTGATGGCCTGGCTCAACATTATTGCCATTGTCCTCTTGCATAAAAAAGCCTTTGCCAGCCTGAAGGATTATGAAACCCAGAATGCGCAGGGAATTGATCCACAGTTTGATCCGGTTCGGCTTGGGATTAAAAATGCGGATTACTGGCTGGGGGAGCGCAGAGATGAAGAGGGGGGATTGCCGGGGCAGGTTTCTTCTCCTGAAGGAAAGCAGCCGGCGGGGAAGTTGAATAACTGAGGAATAGTTTAAAACGGGCCCGTGCTTATGCGCGGGCTTTTTTTATGGGTGAGGCGGTATCACCCGCACCGGCGGGGATTGACTCGCTTCGCTATCAGTCTGTCCAACTGGCTGCGCCAGTTGTCGAACCCCGGTCGGGGGTTCTCATCCCCCCGCAGACGTGCAACATGCGAAAAAAAAGCCCGCATTTTCATGCGAGCTCTTCTTAAAATATGGCGGTGAGGGGGGGATTCGAACCCCCGATACGTTGCCGTATACACACTTTCCAGGCGTGCTCCTTCAGCCACTCGGACACCTCACCATATTGTTTTGCTGCCTGACCGCTTGGGGGGCAACGGGGCGCTACTATAGGGAGTTGCGCGAAAGCGGTCAAGCAGATTTTCTGCATTCGTGCCTGTTCGGTTAAGCCTTAATCAGCTTATGGCGCACCGCGCAGGATCAACGCTGCGAATCGAGCACTTCGCTGTTTTTCACGACGTCCTGCGCTTTGCTGTAACTTTCGATCAGCAGCTGGTAGGCAGGGAAGATGTGTGTGTACACCTCTGCCCATTCTCCCGCATCTTCACGGTTCCACGTGCGCTGGATCTCTGAGGCCACTGCCGCTGTGTCCATCGGTACCACGCCTGCCTGCACCACGCGCGCCAGGGTGATCTCTTGCGCCATTTTGCTGTAGGTGCCGGAGGCATCAATCACCGCAAACACTTTATATCCGTCCGCCACCGCGCTGATGGACGGGAAGGCCATGCAAACGCTGGTAATCGTCCCCGCGATAATCAGCGTTTTGCGTCCGGTGGCTTTCACCGCCGCCACGAACTCCGGATTATCCCAGGCGTTGATCTCACCCTTGCGTGCCACATACTGTGCGTGCGGCGCATTGGCGTGGATCTCCGGGATAAGCGGGCCGTTCGGTCCCTGTGGAACCGACGCCGTGGTGATCACCGGGATCTTCGCCAGCGAGGCGATCTTTGCCAGCGCTGCTGCACGAGCGCGCAGCTCAGGCATTGGCATGTCTCCAACAGTCTGGAACAATCCGCTCTGGTGATCGATAAGCAGCATAACGGCATCATTGACGTCAATAACGGGACGTGCACCGTTGAAGTTTGCAGGGGTAGACATAATGCGCTCCTTTATTACGTTTAGATTTGGCCAAAGCGGCCGGAGTTGAAATCGCGAATAGCTTCGGCGATTTCGGTTTTACTGTTCATCACAAACGGGCCATAGCCCACGATGGGTTCATTCAGTGGCTCCCCGGCCATCAGCAACACTTTGGCATCGCTGCTGGCTTCGAGATGCAGCTTGTCGCCGCTCTGACTCAGCACGACCAGCTGCGCCTCACCCGCAGGCGTGGTGCCGTTCACCGTCACGCTGCCCTCAACAACAACCAGCGCCGTGCTCCAGCCTTCGGGCTGATTGAGCGTCAGGTGGCTGCCCTGGTGCAGCGCGAGATCCCATACGTTAAGCGGTGAGAAGGTATGCGCCGGGCCGGTTACCTCTCCAAAGCGGCCAGCAATCACGCGCATTGTTCCGCTGTTATCCGGCAGGGTGACCACCGGGATATCCGCCTGAGTGATGCTCTGGTAGCCAGGCGTCGCCATTTTGTCTTTGGCGGGCAGGTTGACCCACAGCTGCATCATTTTCAGTTCACCGCCTTTCTGCGAGAACGCGCTGGAGTGGAACTCCTCGTGCAAAATGCCTGCGCCTGCCGTCATCCACTGCACATCGCCTGGACCAATAACGCCGCCTCTGCCGGTGGAATCACGGTGCTCAACTTCGCCTGAGTAGACGATGGTCACCGTTTCAAAACCGCGATGAGGATGCTCGCCCACGCCGCGTTTTGCGCCATCCGCCGGGAAGGTATGTGGTCCGGCGTAGTCAAGCAGCAGGAACGGGCTCAGCGGTTCGCCGTGCGTCTGGTAAGAAAACATCGAACGAACCGGAAAACCATCACCGACCCAGTGCGGACGAGGTGCGGTATACACGCCTGTTACGTTTTTCATGATTAACTCCTGATGTCCTGTTGATGTAAATAGCTTATATTCAGGGTTAATATCCCGGTAGATAGCAAAAATGACATTCACTGTTCCTTAAATGGAACAATGGGGGCGTATGCAGGATCTCAATGATTTCGTATGGTTTGTGAAGGTGGTGGAGCATGGCGGCTTTGCGGCAGCGGGGCGGGCGCTCGATCAGCCAAAGTCGAAACTGAGCCGTCGGATTGCGCAGCTGGAAGAACGCCTGGGTGTTCGGTTGATACAACGTACTACGCGGCAGTTTGCGGTGACTGAAGTGGGGCAGACGTTCTTTCAGCACTGTAAAGCCATGCTGGTGGAGGCTGAAGCTGCGGAGGAGGCGGTGGCTGCTTTACAGGCTGAGCCGCGCGGTATGGTCAGGATCACTTGCCCCGTAACCCTACTGCACGTTCACGTGGGGCCCATGCTGGCGAGGTTTATGGCGCGCTATCCGGGAATTAACCTCCAGCTTGAAGCCACCAACCGCCGGGTCGATCTGGTGGGGGAGGGTGTGGATGTGGCGATCCGCGTTCGTCCGCGCCCGTTTGATGACAGCGATTTGGTATTAAGGGTGCTGGCGGACAGGGGTCACTGTCTGGTTGCCGGACCGACACTGATTGAACGGATGGGCAACCCGGCGATGCCTTCTGAGCTCAGCGAATGGCCGGGTTTAAGTATGGGCGCTGGTAAACACCTGCATAAGTGGGAGCTGAGCGGGCCGGAGGGGGCGAAAGCAGACATTCACTTCACGCCGCGCCTGGTGACTACCGATATGCTGGCGCTGCGGGAGGCAGCGATGGCGGGCGTGGGCGTGGTACAGTTGCCCATTTTGATGGTGAAGGATCAGCTGGCTTCAGGTGAGCTTGTTCGGGTGCTGAACGCGTGGGAGCCAAGACGGGAAGTGATTCACGCAGTATATCCTTCCCGGCGCGGTTTACTGCCGTCGGTCAGGACGCTGGTGGATTTTCTCACCGAAGAATATGCCCGGATGGTGGAGGAGTAACGTTTCCAGGGGACAACTGAATGCGAGCACCTAACTATCCCCTCTCCCCTCCGGGGAGAGGGTTAGGGTGAGGGGGGGGGATTGACTCGCTTCGCTCGCCCTTCGGGCAGCCTGTTCGCTACGCTCACAGTCTGTCCAACTGGCTGCGCCAGTTGTCGAACCCCGGTCGGGGGTTCTCATCCCCCCGCAGTCGTGCAACATGCGAAAAAAAAGCCCGCATTTTCATGCGAGCTCTTCATCAAATATGGCGGTGAGGGGGGGATTCGAACCCCCGATACGTTGCCGTATACACACTTTCCAGGCGTGCTCCTTCAGCCACTCGGACACCTCACCATATTGTCATCCCGTTGTTGTCGGGACGGGCGCTAATGTAAGGAAAAGCCGTACTGCCGTCAACCCACTTTTTCAGTAATTTAGCGTGTTTAGACAAACTTCAGGCAACCTGATTTCGAAATGTGCGAAAAGCGCCTCTTTTATCAGCAACGCGGTTTAGCGATAAATTTGTTATGCTGACAAGCCAGTTGAAAATGAAAATAAAACAGCGCACTAAAAGGCAATGACTATGGATATTATCTTCTATCACCCCACTTTTGATACGGCTTACTGGATTAAGGCGCTCACGGCGGCACTGCCTGGCGCACGCGTTCGCGAATGGAAACAGGGCGATAATGAACATGCCGACTACGCGCTGGTCTGGCATCCCCCGGTCGAAATGCTACAGGGACGCCGTTTAAAGGCGGTGTTTGCTCTTGGTGCGGGGGTGGATTCCATTCTCAGTAAGCTGAAGGCACACCCTGAAATGCTGCCGGAAGATATTCCCCTGTTTCGTCTGGAAGATACCGGTATGGGGGAGCAGATGCAGGAATACGCCGTAAGCCAGGTGCTGCACTGGTTCCGCCGCTTCGACGATTATCAGGCGTTTAAACAGCAATCCCACTGGGAACCGCTCCCGGATTATCAGCGTGAAGATTTCACCATCGGCATCCTCGGAGCGGGTGTGCTGGGTTCGAAAGTCGCCGAAGCGCTCGCCCCGTGGGGCTTCCCACTGCGCTGCTGGAGCCGGAGCCGTAAGGATTATCCGGGCGTCGAGAGCTTTGCCGGAACGGACGAACTCCCGGCGTTCCTGAAAGGGACACGCGTTCTCATTAACCTGCTGCCGAATACGGCGGAAACGGTCGGCATTATCAATGGCACGCTCCTCAACCAGTTGGCAGAAGATAGCTACTTAATGAACCTGGCGCGCGGGGTACACGTTGTGGAAGACGATCTGCTGAAAGCGCTGGATAGCGGTAAACTGAAAGGCGCAATGCTGGATGTGTATAGCCGCGAACCGCTGCCGACAGACAGCCCGCTTTGGGCACATCCACGCGTGGCGATGACGCCCCATATTGCGGCCGTGACGCGACCGGCGGAGGCCGTGGCGTATATCTCGCATACCATCAGCGAAATAGAGAAGGGCAACGTGGTGACCGGACAGGTCGACAGACAGCGAGGCTACTGAGAGAAACCCGGCGTTCGCCGGGTTTTTGCTAATATTCGCCGCTGATAACTGCTATCCTTTGGAAAAACCGCAGAGGAGAGAAAGATGTATCCCGTTGACCTGCATATGCACACCGTCGCCAGTACTCACGCTTACAGTAACCTCCATGATTATATCGCTCAGGCGAAGCTGAAAGGCATCAAGCTGTTTGCGATAACCGATCACGGTCCGGATATGGCGGATGCGCCGCACTACTGGCATTTTGTGAATATGCGTATCTGGCCACGTCTGGTTGACGGTATCGGGATACTGCGAGGCATCGAAGCGAACATCAAAAATACCGACGGTGAAATTGACTGCACCGGCCCGATGCTGACCTCGTTAGATCTGATCCTCGCCGGCTTCCACGAGCCGGTCTTTGCGCCCCAGGATAAAGAGACCAACACCGCGGCGATGATTGCCACCATTGCCAGCGGCAATGTGCACATTATCAGCCACCCGGGAAATCCGAAATACCCGATCGATATTCAGGCCGTGGCACAGGCCGCAGCGAAGCACCGCGTGGCGCTGGAGATCAACAACTCCTCGTTCGTGCATTCGCGTAAGGGCAGTGAGGCCAACTGCCGCGACGTTGCGGCGGCCGTGCGTGACGCGGGCGGAATGGTGGCGCTGGGCTCTGATTCACACACGGCCTTCACGCTGGGTGATTTTAGCGAGTGCCTGAAAATATTGCGGGACGTGAATTTCCCGGAAGAACAGATCCTGAACGTCACGCCGCGTCGTATGCTCGACTTCCTTGAGTCGCGCGGCATGGCGCCGATTGATGAATTTGCCGATCTTTAATTAATAACGGAATAAAAACATGAATGAGTTTTCCATCCTTTGCCGCGTGCTGGGCACCTTATATTACCGCCAGCCGCAGGATCCGCTGCTGGTTCCGCTGTTTACCCTGATTCGTGAAGGTAAACTGGCGCAGAGCTGGCCGCTGGAACAGGATGAGTTGCTGGAACGCTTGCAAAAAAGTTGCGATATGCAGCAGATTTCAACGGATTACAACGCGCTGTTCGTGGGAGAAGAGTGTCGCGTGTCGCCGTATCGTTCTGCCTGGCAGGAAGGTGCGACCGAAGCGGAAGTTCGGGCGTTTCTTTCAGAACGCGGCATGCCGCTGACGGATATGCCTGCCGATCATATCGGTACCCTGTTGCTGGCGGCCTCATGGATTGAAGATAAAGCAGGTGATGATGAGAATGAGGCGATTGAAACCCTGTTCGAAATGTATCTGCTCCCGTGGGTCGGAACCTTCCTGGGTAAAGTTGAAGCCCACGCCACCTCTCCGTTCTGGAGAACGCTGGCTCCGCTGACGCGTGACGCTATCGCTGCCATGTGGGATGAGCTGGAAGAAGAGAGTGAAGAGTGATTTAAATCACAAAAATCCTGCAACGATACATTTCAACTTGCACGTAACGTGCTTCTGATCTCATTTCTAGGGTGCGCATCTGCTAAGATGCGCACCATGAACATATTACTTTGTATTGCAATAACGACTGGCATCCTCTCCGGCCTCTGGGGTTGGGTGGCGGTATCTCTCGGTTTGTTGAGCTGGGCCGGTTTTCTTGGCTGCACGGCCTATTTCGCCTGTCCGCAGGGTGGTTATAAAGGGCTCTTTATTTCAGGCAGCACGTTACTGAGTGGCGTGGTCTGGGCGCTAATCATTATGAAGGGCAGCGCGCTGGCGCCGCATGTGGAAATCCTGGGGTACCTCATGACCGGTATTGTGGCTTTCCTGATGTGCGTTCAGGCAAAACATCTGCTGTTGTCCTTTGTGCCCGGCACGTTCATGGGTGCCTGCGCGACCTTTGCAGGCCAGGGGGACTGGAAGCTGGTGGTCCCTTCGCTCATGCTGGGATTACTGTTTGGCTACGCTATGAAGAACAGCGGTCTCTGGCTTGCAGCCCGACGCGAGAAGAGCCAGAACGTTCCTGTGGTAAGTAAATAAAAAAAAGGCGAGACGAAAATCTCGCCTTTTTATACGCCGCCAATCATGACTCCGGCGGAACCGACATCTCACGGTATTTCACCAGCACCGCATTACTCACGTCACTTTTATTCTGAAGATCCCACAAGCCGCGATCGATGCCGTCATTAATCAGGAAAATCACCCCGGTTTCGATGGCCGACATCAGACACAGCATGACCGGCTCGTTAGAGGTATAGCCAATTTCAGCCTCCAGCAAACGCTGGTAGTCGATAAAGCGGAATACCCCCGCCTGCACTTCATATGAGAGAATCGTTTTGCTGGTGGTCACGGAGGATAAAATTTCACCCGTGCTCACGTTAACCACGCGCAGGTTGACGGCAATTTGATCCAGCTGATACTGCGTGTCGGCCCCGATACCAAAGTAACGGGCACCCGCGCCGCCCGATTTCACGTTACTTTCGTAGCCGATAATCGAGCCTTCCACCATGATATTGGCTGCGGTGAGAGACTGTAGCGGCATGCGGTTATTGACGCCAACGGTACCATTCTCCTGTGCAGCACGAATGATTTTTCGTTCGTTAAGCAGGTTTTGCAGCCCCTGGCGTTCCAGCGGGATAAACCAGCGCGAATCTTTCAGGGCGGTAACCAACATCGCGGTGGCGCTCTGCGGTACGGCCGTGGAGAAGTTACTGGCCGGATACGGTTTGAACTGGCCCGTCTCATCCTGAATGTTATAGACCGAGACGAATATCTTCCCGGTAGGGCCGGGCAGATGCGTCAGATCCCGATAGCTCTGGGCACGGGGCATTAGGGTGGGTTTAGCGGCTTCTTTTGGCGGGGCAGTTAAACAACCGCTTAATAAGCACACTGCAACTAAAATAAAAAAGCGCTGCATGATAATTGTCCTTATTTCGGGGTTGTTTAGAAATCAGTTGAACTGGTCTGCAAACCGGTAACCTGGATTGTCGACGTCTTACCGGTTTTTCGGTCTGTCACATTTAACTGAAGCTGCCCGTCTTTATTGGCAATATCGACGATAAAGTCATTAGTGACCATCCGGCCGGGTTTTCCGGTATTAATGTTGGTTAATAAGCCACCTAATATTTGCGACTGGATGGCCTGAGTAAAATTATCCAGAGCTGACGGGGTCTCGATACCGAAATCATCGTCATAGCTGGGGTCTTTATAGGAATTTTGAGCCTGCGCCTGGTTAAGCATAAAGGCTCCGTTATTCGGGTTGCCGCCAAAATTAGGGTTGCGGAACTGGAATGTCATATTTCCGGCCCAACTCAACGGCGCAATGAGCATTAACGAAATCACTGTGTGTGCGAGACGCATTACAGCCTCCGAAATAGGTGTCGTTGCTAGAACTCATCTTTTGCTAAATCGCCTGTGCTCAAAAGGGCTTTATCTAACTGTAGGCGGTTAATAGCTTCTTCTGTTTGTGCCAGTGCGAAAGCGACGTTCTGATCGAAGTCTCTTTTCGTTGGGAATAAAAAAGTCTGGTAAATAACGTCCTGATTAGCGGTTATTGTGATCCAGCTTCCCCACCGCGCACTGGGCCGTTCGTTGATGGTTAAATTACCCGGATAATCGCTTTCCCACTTATCGCTGAAGGCACGATAAAAATCGTGTCCGACAGAGGTGACGGTGTGGTCGGTCAACAGTCCAGGAACTTCCACCTCAACAGCCTGAAGGTTTCCGCCAGCAAGCATAATGCCTGCGGCGGCAATCCAACTTAGGGTGCGTTTCATGCTATTAACGCCTGAGGTTATCGTTTGCCCACGACACCGCCTGCGTGCGATTTTTAACAGCTATCTTTTTGAAAAGATTATAAAGATGCGTCTTAACCGTATTTTCGCTGATAAATAACGAACGGGCGATTTCAATATTTGAAGCACCAATACGCAGTTTGTTCAGGATCTCTTTCTCACGGTGCGTCAGAAGGGCCGATTCCGAACTGTTATAGCGATAATTTCCGGAGTGGGTAATGAGGTAGCTGGCCAGTTTTTGCGAGAAATAACACTCCCCCCGCAATATGCCCTGCAAACCCTCCACGACACGGTTTTCTTCTTCTGTAACGTAAAACACGCCGTTAATATGCGGCCAGCTCTCAATTTCGCGGAAAGGATACTCATCAGGCGTATTCAATAACAACACGCGGATATTATTGTTTTTCCTGCTTAAATTATCTTGCCAGTAATGGATCAGTTTTTTATCCGCTTCCATCATATCGAGAAGAATGATGCTGCCAGGAGCGATATCATCAAAAGAACGTTGAATGTTATGAAGTTTCCCGTTAAGTGACAGGCATTGTTTTAAATGCTGCAATAACGCTGTCGCTTGTAAGGAAGGTTTTGTGATCAACAATAATGTATGACCGGGTAAGCTATGGACTTCATTAAACATGATGAAACCCCACGTTATTTATGACACCCGGCAGTTGCCCTCGTTTTATTGAAAAGGGCACCAGAAGTACTGCAGGTGTGGCACTGCTGTGTGTAGTTAAAAAACCTTCCTCCAAAGGAGGCGGTAAAATTAAAAACAAATAACGTACTGCTGTTTTCAATCTAGCTATTGCAAACTTTAAAGCAAGTGTTAATCGTGTAACAGAATGTAAAATTCGATATTTATTTGTGTATTTTGCAGGGTTAATAGATTTTAAGATAAGGGGAAAGTTGTACAGGTGTATAAACGTGCACAGATTTTAAAAACCATACGGTATATTATAATGAATTGTATTATCTGGTTTTTTATTATTGTAAGCCAGCCGGTAAAAAGTATGAACTCTGCTAAAAACATAAGACTTCCCTAAGCCGGAATTTTTTCTTAAGAAAACTTGCTTCGTGTCACGCGCGTGACAAAAGGCATTGTCGTTTTTGTCTGAAGAAGCCGGTACAGGTTGGACAGCCTGTCTCGCTGTTGTACAAGCGCAGGAAGACATTTTTGGTTTCTGCTTTAGGCGAGTATCCCATCGTTTCAGGCGAGATTTACGACTTTGAGGTGAAGGGGAATATAAAAATAAGGCGCACGGGTGAGATATTAAACATGTTTCGGCAGACATACTCTTTTCCGTAACGCGGCGTTAACAAAACGAATCGCGTTAACGGAGTAAGGAATACCTTTTTATAGCCAGGTCCAGGGTGACAGCATGAAAAACAAAACGTTGTTTATGATGTTTACATTACTGGGTGCGCCTGGGTTTGTAATCGCAGGTGATTCAGATTTAGCCAGTTCTGAATATAATTTTGCGATAAATGAATTAAGTAAAGCTTCATACAATCAGGCAGCCATTATTGGTCAACAGGGTTCAGGAAATAATGCTGATGTACGCCAGGGCGGTTCTAAATTGCTGTCCGTTATTTCCCAGGAGGGCGGGAATAACCGCGCGAATGTTGATCAGTCAGGGACGTATAACCTTGCTTATATCGATCAGACCGGCAACGGCAACGATGCGAGTATTAAGCAGGGCGCTTTTGGCAACACCGCCATGATTATCCAGAAAGGCTCGGGTAACAGGGCGAATATAACGCAGTATGGTACGCAGAAAACAGCAGTTGTAGTACAGAGACAGTCGCAAATGGCTATTCGCGTTATTCAACGCTAGCGATGTGTGACGCCTTAATCAATCCGATGGGGGTTTACCATGAAACTTTTCAAAGTGGCAGTTATTGCAGCAATCGTAGTTTCTGGCAGTGCTTTCGCAGGTGCGGTACCACAATTTGGCGGCGGTCACGGTGGTGGCTGGGGTGGCGGCAATAACGGCCCTGACTCAACCCTGAGCATTTACCAGTATGGCGGCGGTAACTCCGCGCTTGCTTTGCAGACGGACGCCCGAGATTCTGAATTGACCATTACCCAGCATGGTGGCGGTAACGGCGCAGACGTTGGCCAGGGCTCTGATGACAGTTCTATCGATCTGCTGCAAAAAGGCTTTGGTAACAGCGCCACCATCGACCAGTGGAATAGCAAAGATTCTGTTATCAACGTGAAACAGTTCGGCGGCGGCAACGGCGCGGCGGTAGACCAGACAGCGTCCGGCTCAACGGTGACTGTGCACCAGGTTGGCTTCGGCAACAACGCGACCGCACACCAGTACTGATTCATTTCTGTACCAAAAAACAGGGCATGCGCCCTGTTTTTTTTCGGGAGGATCTCATGAGCACCTTCATTCTCCTTGCCGCGCTTGCCAGCCAGATAACGTTCAGCACCTCACAGCAGGCAAATGTGACAACCATTATTCCTCAGGTCACGCTGGCAGACGCCTGCGAATGTCAGGTTGAGGTGTTATCTGTCCGGCAGGGGCAGGGGGGACAAAGTACATCGCGGCAGAAAAATACTCTTTTTATACCCGCTAATCAGCCGATTGATCTAACGCGAATCAGTTTAAATATTCGCTCAGGGGATGCGGTAAAAATAATCGTCACCGTTTCCGATGGAAAATCGCTTCATTTATCACAGCAGTGGAACGCACCGGCAAGTACGCTTTAATCATTCATAAAATCAATGATTTAATAAAGTGGCGGCGCTGCACAGGTAAGCTATGCTGATATCAAGAACCCAGCAAACGGGTTGCTTAAATTGATACGTCATAACGGAGCGTTTTTACCCCTCAAGGACGAATTTCATTGAGGAGTACAAATAATGTTCAAATCCGCAGCGTGTATTATTTCTGGTCTGGGACTGATCCTGTCCTCTTTTTTTCCTCCGGCTTATTCAGCAACTATAGAGAATGGTGGGGTGATTCATTTTCGTGGCGCGGTGGTCGCTGACCCGTGCGAAGTCACGCCCCGGCATCAGCAGTTTGCAATTTCCTGCCCGGAAAATAACCGTATGAAAACGCATACCATCAGTTATGACGAGGCGCTCCGGGGCCATCATCCTCACTCAGAGCTGGCCGCTGTCACCATGAAATATCTGAATGAAAAGAAAACGCTTGCGGTCGTTCAGGTGGATTACCGTTAACCGCCGTTTTTTTCGCGACAGTTTTTCTCCTTCTCCCTCTGCGATACACTGATGAAAAAGGCGGGTTGCAGAGGGTGTTTATGAGACCGCAAATCGACGTTATTCATGGCGATATCACGACGGTGCACGTTGACGTGATCGTCAACGCAGCCAATTCCTCCCTGATGGGTGGGGGCGGGGTAGACGGTGCCATTCACCGGGCCGCGGGCCCTCAGCTCCTTGAAGCATGCAAAACCGTGCGCCAGCAGCAGGGAGAGTGCCCGCCGGGGCATGCTGTTATTACGCTTGCGGGCGATCTCCCGGCCAAAGCGGTGATCCATACCGTTGGACCTGTCTGGCACGGTGGCGACCGCCATGAGGCTGAGATTCTGGAGCAGGCTTATCGTAACTGCCTGCGGCTTGCGGCAGATAACGGCTATAAGACCATGGCGTTCCCCGCCATTAGCACCGGGGTGTACGGTTATCCAAAGGAAGCGGCAGCTACGATCGCCGTGAATACCGTTTATCACTACCTTTCCCTCAAACCCATGCCGGAAAAAGTCATTTTTGTCTGTTTCGATGAGCACACCGCCGACCTGTATCAGCGGCTTTTGACCGCGCGCAGCCAGGCATTTTGATGTCTGAAAAGCAAAAACGGCGCTCTGGAGGCGCCGTTTTTTTATCCCGCTTTAACCTGAGGTTTGCCTGAGAACAGGAAACGCAAAAGCGGGATCCGCAGGTGGATTTCATACAACACGATGGCAATGCCAACCACAAAGACCAGACCGGTGAAGAAGCCCAGCGCATTCGATTTGATATGCGGCGTAATGTACGCCCCGAAAAACAGCGTCAGCGGATGGTGGACCAGGTAGATAAACAGTGAAGCATTAACGAAATAGGTGACGCGACTTGATTTAAAATTCAGCAGACGATGGCCAAGGGCGAACACCACGTTAACCATCCACAGGCCCATCAGCATCGTTATCACGCTCTCTGTCTCATACATCCACGCGTCCCCGCTGCCAAAGCGCTGATTGAGAAGATAGGCGGCAAAGGCCAGCGCAGCACCCACCGCACACCAGGGGGAGGGGGTGGTAAACAGCGCTTTAAGCCGGGGATGAATAAATGCTAGCGCCCCAATCAGGAAGAAGGGGATGTAGAACAGGGTCTGCATCACCACGAAATTAAACAGCCCATCGCTCAGAATGGGAGGGTAGACAATGAGTAGCGTACGCCTGACGGCGGCATACGCGACCCCCAGCGCAAGAAACAGCAGCGACAGCTTGCCCAGGGTGATGTTGGCGAAGAAGGTCGAGGTTGCGGCGCTCGCGCGCTGGCGCAGTTGACTGAAGATCAGCAAACTCACCGTGGTTAGCACCACCAGTACCAGCAGGAACCAGAGGTGGGAAATCAGCTCCCAGACCAGGGTGTTGTATTTCTCATAGAACGAGAGATTAGGCCAGTTTTCCGCCTTGCCTTTAACATGCTGCAACATGATGAACTGCGGCAGCGTCAGCAGCGGAATGGCCGTCAACATTGGTATGCCCACGCGCTCCACGCGTACTTTCCACCACCGCTTGAGGGGATAGCGCAAGAAGAGCATGTAAGAGAAATAGCCTGAAATGACGAAAAACACCTGCATGCGGAAGGCATGGATAAAATCATTGAACAGCGTCAGCCACCAGGAGGGCATCTGGCTGTTCACATGCCAGGTGTGGCTGGAATAGATCAGTGAAATATGAAAAGGGATCCCCAATAGCATGAGCCATGCGCGGATCGAGTCGAGGAAATATTCACGTTGTACAGGGGTTGTGCTCATATAACTTTGCGCATTCTCAGACTTTTCGCCTTATCCCTAAGGCTCATAATGGTTACATTCGGAGCCAACCCTACACCAAGACCGACACCCTGTCTCCAGGATAAGCACGCAAAGTGAAAAGCGGGTTCTTTCATTTGCTTAATCCATGAGCCAGCGAGCTGAACAAAGCAGTGATAATGTTGTCGGATTGCCTGAGTTTCCATTAAAATGGATCGGATCGATATAAGCACACAAAGGGGGAAGTGCTTACTTATTATGAAACATAAACCACAAATGATGAAAATGCGTTGGTTGGGTGTAGCAGTGCTGTTGTCACTGTATACCTCATCTGCACTGGCCTTTAACATCGATGATGTCGCAAAACAGGCTAAATCGATGGCGGGCAAGAGCTACGAAGCGCCAAAAAGTAACCTGCCCTCCGTTTTCCGCGACATGAAATACGCGGACTATCAGCAGATCCAGTTCAATCACGATAAAGCGTACTGGAACAATATTAAAACCCCGTTCAAGCTTGAATTTTACCACCAGGGTATGTACTTCGACACGCCGGTTGCCATCAATGAAGTGACGGCGACCGCGGTACGTAAAATCAAGTACAGCCCGGATTATTTCAATTTTGGCGATGTGCAACACGATAAAGACACGGTGAAAGACCTCGGCTTCGCAGGCTTCAAGGTGCTTTACCCGATTAACAGCAAAGATAAAAACGACGAAATCGTCAGCATGCTTGGCGCCAGCTACTTCCGCGTGATTGGCGCGGGGCAGGTATACGGGCTTTCTGCGCGCGGTCTGGCAATTGATACCGCGCTGCCATCAGGTGAAGAATTTCCACGTTTTCGCGAGTTCTGGATCGAACGTCCAAAACCAACCGACAAACGTCTGACAATTTATGCGCTGCTGGACTCCCCTCGTGCGACAGGCGCTTATCGCTTCGTGATCATGCCAGGGCGTGACACGGTGGTTGACGTGCAGTCTAAAGTTTACCTGCGTGATAAAGTGGGCAAACTGGGCGTCGCGCCGCTGACCAGCATGTTCCTGTTCGGGCCGAATCAGCCGTCTCCGGCGACTAACTTCCGCCCTCAACTGCATGATTCTAATGGCCTTTCCATTCATGCTGGTAACGGCGAGTGGATCTGGCGTCCGCTGAACAACCCGAAACACCTCGCCGTCAGCAGCTTTGCGATGGAAAACCCGCAGGGCTTTGGTCTGCTGCAACGTGGCCGTCAGTTCTCCCGCTTTGAAGATCTGGACGACCGCTACGATCTGCGCCCAAGCGCCTGGGTTACACCGAAAGGCGACTGGGGTAAAGGCAAGGTTGAGCTGGTTGAAATTCCAACCAATGATGAAACCAACGATAACATCGTGGCGTACTGGACACCGGATCAGCTGCCTGAAGCCGGTAAAGAGATGAACTTCAAGTATGCGATCACCTTCAGCCGTGACGAAGACAAACTGCACGCACCGGATAACGCGTATGTGATGCAGACGCGTCGTTCTACGGGGGACGTGAAGCAGTCCAACCTGATTCGTCAGCCGGATGGCACGCTGGCATTTATCGTGGACTTCACCGGGCAGGATATGAAAAAACTGGCGCCGGATACTGCCGTGACGGCACAGGCCAGCATTGGCGATAACGGTGAAATCGTTGAGAACGCCGTGCGTTACAATCCGGTCACCAAAGGGTGGCGTTTGACCCTGCGCGTGAAGGTGAAAGATCCGAAACAGACCACTGAAATGCGCGCCGCGCTGGTCAGTAACGATAAGCCGCTGAGTGAAACCTGGAGCTATCAGCTACCTGCCAATGAATAATACATCTGAATATATTGATGCCATGCCGCTAACGGACATTGAAAAAGCGGCACTCCCTGCGAGCGACATCCGCGAGGTTCACACCGCGCTGGATGGTGAACATCGTCACTTTTCCCGTGATGATGATACGCCGCTGGGGTCAGTGAAGGCACGTCTGGAGCAGGCATGGCCAGACTCGCTGGCAGAAGGGCAGTTAATCAAGGACGACGAAGGGCGTGACCAGCTACAGGCGATGCCGAAGGCCACGCGTTCCTCTATGTTCCCCGATCCGTGGCGCACCAACCCGGTGGGTCGCTTCTGGGATCGCCTGCGTGGGCGTGACGTGACGCCGCGCTATCTGTCACGTCTGACCAAAGAACAGCAGGCGTCCGAGCAGAAATGGCGTACCGTGGGAACGATTCGTCGTTACATTCTGCTGCTGCTGACGCTGGCACAGACGGTTGTCGCCACCTGGTACATGAAAACTATTCTGCCGTACCAGGGCTGGGCATTGATTAACCCTGCTGACATGATTGGCCAGGATATCTGGGTCTCCTTCATGCAGCTGCTGCCGTATATTTTACAGAGCGGCATCCTTCTGCTGTTCGCCGTGCTGTTCTGTTGGGTCTCCGCCGGGTTCTGGACGGCGCTGATGGGCTTCCTGCAACTGCTGATGGGGCGTGACAAATACAGCATTTCCGCGTCGACGGTCGGGGATGAACCCCTCAATCCTGAGCACCGTACCGCGCTGATCATGCCTATCTGTAACGAAGATGTTGACCGCGTATTCGCCGGGCTGCGTGCCACCTGGGAGTCCGTAAAGGCGACCGGTAACGCGGCGCATTTCGACGTCTACATCCTGAGCGACAGCTACAACCCGGATATCTGCGTGGCAGAGCAAAAAGCCTGGATGGAGCTGATTGCTGAAGTGCAGGGCGAAGGGCAGATCTTCTACCGTCGTCGTCGTCGTCGTGTTAAGCGTAAGAGCGGGAACATCGATGACTTCTGCCGTCGTTGGGGTAACCAGTACAGCTACATGGTGGTACTGGATGCGGACTCCGTGATGAGCGGCGACTGTCTGAGCGGGCTGGTCCGTCTGATGGAAGCCAATCCGAACGCGGGTATTATTCAGTCCTCGCCAAAAGCGTCCGGTATGGACACGCTATATGCGCGCTGCCAGCAGTTTGCGACCCGCGTCTACGGGCCGCTATTTACTGCCGGTCTGCACTTCTGGCAGCTGGGTGAATCTCACTACTGGGGCCACAACGCCATTATCCGCGTGAAGCCATTCATCGAGCACTGCGCCCTGGCGCCGCTGCCGGGTGAAGGATCGTTTGCCGGGTCCATTCTGTCGCATGACTTTGTGGAAGCCGCGCTGATGCGTCGCGCAGGGTGGGGCGTCTGGATTGCCTACGATCTGCCGGGCTCGTATGAAGAGCTGCCGCCGAACCTGCTGGATGAGCTCAAGCGCGACCGCCGCTGGTGTCACGGTAACCTGATGAACTTCCGCCTGTTCCTGGTGAAGGGGATGCACCCTGTTCATCGTGCGGTGTTCCTGACGGGCGTCATGTCCTATCTGTCTGCGCCGCTGTGGTTTATGTTCCTGGCACTCTCGACCGCGTTGCAGGTTGTGCATGCCCTGACGGAGCCGCAGTACTTCCTGCAACCGCGCCAGCTGTTCCCGGTGTGGCCGCAATGGCGTCCGGAGCTGGCGATTGCGCTGTTCGCGTCGACCATGGTGCTGCTGTTCCTGCCCAAGCTGCTCAGTATCATTCTGATCTGGTGTAAAGGTTCGAAGGAGTACGGTGGTTTTTGCCGCGTAACCCTTTCACTGCTGCTGGAAGTGCTGTTCTCGGTCCTGCTGGCACCGGTGCGTATGCTGTTCCACACGGTATTCGTGGTGAGCGCGTTCCTGGGATGGGAAGTGGTGTGGAATTCACCGCAGCGTGACGATGACTCTACGCCATGGAGTGAAGCCTTTATGCGCCACGGCTCTCAGCTGCTGCTGGGCCTGGTGTGGGCCGTTGGTATGGCCTGGCTGGATCTGCGTTTCCTGTTCTGGCTGGCGCCAATCGTCTTCTCGCTGATCCTGTCGCCATTTGTGTCGGTGATCTCCAGCCGTTCTACGGTGGGCCTGCGTACCAAACGCTGGAAGCTGTTCCTGATCCCGGAAGAGTATTCTCCGCCGCAGGTGCTGGTGGATACCGATACCTATCTGGAGCAGAACCGCAAACGCACGCTGGATGATGGCTTTATGCACGCCGTGTTTAACCCGTCATTCAACGCGCTGGCAACCGCGATGGCGACTGCGCGTCACCGCGCCAGCCAGGTGCTGGAGATCGCCCGCGATCGCCACGTTGAGCAGGCGCTGAACGAGACGCCAGAAAAGCTTAACCGCGACCGTCGTCTGGTGCTGTTGAGCGATCCGGTGACGATGGCACGGCTTCACTACCGCGTGTGGACTTCTCCGGAGAGATACTCTTCGTGGGTGAACTACTACAAGGACGTGAAGCTGAATCCGCTGGCCCTGAAGACGAAGTAAGTTGTTAAGTAGGGCGGGTAAGCGAAGCGCCACCCGCCAAATAAAATACCGGCTGTGAGGCCGGTATTTTTTTAGAGGTCAGAAATGAAAGTAATCATCGTCGTCATGATGGCATGCCTGCTCAGCGGCTGCGGCAGCATCATCAGCCGCACCATTCCCGGACAGGGCCACGGGAATCAGTACTACCCCGGCGTACAGTGGGATGTCCGCGATTCCGCATGGCGCTATCTCACCGTGCTCGATCTGCCGTTTTCTTTGATTTTCGACACGCTACTGCTGCCCATCGATGCCAGCCACGGCCCTTACGAGTAACGAGAGCTTATCGCTCGTCCCATTCGTCCGCTGCGGCCTGACCTTCTTCGGTATCCAGCGGCGGTTCGAGCTGAAACTCACCTTCATCCCATTCATGCAGCGTATTTTCTTCCAGCCACTCCTGACGTAACTCAATTTCGTCATAGTCGCCGTCGAATACCGCCTGCGCACCTTCACCACTCAGTATCGGCAGACATTCTCCGTCTTCACCTTCATCAGCAAAGAATTCGGCCTGCCACATAATATCGCCGTCCTGAAGGACGTATTTTTGGATATTGAGTTGTTGCACGTCAGCATCTTCTTCCTCAATGCCGGGATTATCGGCGAGGAATTCTTCGCGAGCGGCATCGATAGCTTCTTCCAGCGTGGCGTACATGGTCATTGGTGTCTCCCTGTTTTTCGTGAAGGTATTCAGGGAAAGAATAGCTGATTATATGATTTTGCAAGTATGAATGCGTAAATTAGCCGTCACGATGTTGTGTTATGCGCGCCGGGCGTAGCGCCCGGGATAAGCTGAGCCAGGAATAAACAGCCTTGAACAGCACGACGCCTGCCGTCACGATAAAGACCGCCCGGAAACCGAAACTGGCCGAAACCCCCGCGCCGACCAGCGGCCCGGTGACGTTACCCAGATCGCGAAACGACTGGTTGTAGCTGAAAATACGCCCGGCAATCTGGTTGGTGGAGTTATAAACCAGCAGCGTCTGCACCGCCGGAAGCAACGCGCCGTCCGCTGCGCCCAGCAGAAAGCGCAACACGCCGAGCTGCCAGGGAGACTGCACCATCGACATGGGGATCAGCAGCAGGACGGAGAGGATCAGGGCGCAGATCAGAATTTTCTCCGGGCCGATGCGATCGCCCAGCTTGCCGAGTCGCGGCGCGCTCAGCAACGCGGCCACGCCGGGAACGGAGGCGATCAGGCCGCTAATAAAAGCAATGTTGCTGACGTTTCCCGCCAGATCGCGGACATAGAGCGTCAGAATAGGCGCGATTGAACCGGTGGCCACCTGAATAATCATGGTGGTCACAAACAGGCTCAGCACCAGCTTTGGGTTTTTCAGCGAGGCCAGCACATCCCGGGCGTGCAGCATCTCTTTTTTGGCTACCGGCGTGAAATTCTCGCGGATGCAGATAAGCGTCACGAGGAAGCAGAGGAACAGCACGCTGGCGGTAATGAAGAATACCGGCCGCAGTCCGTAGTGGTCGGCCAGCAGCCCGCCCGCCAGCGGACCCAGCAGTGCGCCGCTTACGCCGCCAGTGGAGAGCGTACCCAATGCCCAGCCGCTTTTATGGCGTGGGATTTGGGTTGCGATCAGGGCGTTGGCATTGGGGATAAATCCCCCGAGCAGACCCAGAAGCGCGCGTAATATCAGGAACTGCCAGACATTCTGCGCCACCCCCATCAACAGCATTATGATCGCCATGCCGAGCGCGGAGCGCAGCAGCATAATTTTGCGGCCTTTGCGATCCGCAAGCCCACCCCAGAAAGGCGACGCAATGGCGGAGAACAGGAACGTAATGCTGAACACCAGGCCGGACCACATATTCAGTGCGCTATGGCCGGTGACGCCGAGCTGTTCAACGTAGAGGGGCAGGAAGGGCATTACCAGGCTAAAGGCGGCGCCAGTAAGAAAACAACCCAGCCATGCAACCGTCAGGTTGCGTTTCCAGTTTATGGGAGCATCTGTGGAGGACATAACTATCCGCATAATGAGGTGCAGGGCACCGTGACCAGTGAGGTAATAAGCCTGCTAATTATGCGCCTGGGGTATGATTGCCGCAATGACGGGGAGCTTTTAAAGCTAAAACAGCTTGCGGCCCGGAAGACCGCATGCAGATTAATAACGAGAAGGGACGCCCTGAGGCCGGGTTTTGAAGCGGCGATGCAGCCACATGTACTGCTCGGGAGCGAGCATAATGCATTTCTCGACAATAGCATTCATCCAGCGCGCGGTGGTTTCTGCATCATCCAGCGGCGGCGTGAGTTCCGGCTCCAGCATGATGAGCTGATAGCCTGAACCGTCCGGCTTACGGCGCGGCACAAACGGCACGATAGCGGCTTTGGACATCCGCGCCAGCATCCAGGTCCCGGTGGTTGTCGCCGCATCTTCCACCGCAAAGAACGGGACAAACACGCTGGATTGCGGGCCATAGTCATGATCCGGGGCATACCAGACCACTTCACCTGATTTGAGGGCGCGGATCATCCCTTTAAGGTCTTTGCGGTCGATCATGCTTTTATTCGAGCGCATGCGTCCGTTGGTCTGTATCAAATCGATCACCGGATTATCGTTGGGACGATAAACGCCAATACCCGGTGCCTGCATGCCGAACATGCGCGCGCCAATTTCGAGCGTCAGGAAATGAACGCCAATCAGCAGGACGCCAGTCTGGTTGGCCTGGAGATTATGCACCGGATCCATGCCGGTTCCGGCCACTTCCGTCCAGCGCGCCATGCGCTTATCCGACCAGAACCAGGCCATACCGGTCTCCATCAGTCCCATGCCGACAGATTCGAAGTTTTTAACCACCATGTCGTGACGCTCAGATTCGCTCATCTGAGGAAAGCAAAGCTCAAGATTTCGATACGCGATCCTGGCGCGACGCTTCATAAATTGTTGAGCAATGCGGCCCAGTCCTTTACCCATGCGGAAAATTACGGGATAAGGCAGCTGTACAATTAGCCACAACAAGCCAATGCCTGACCATGTTAACCAATAGCGTGGGTGTAAAAGCGCGGCAGTAAATTTCGGTAACTGGGTCATGTCTGTCCTGTGTTCTAACGTCCTGAAGGGCTATTGTCTCATTTTTTGAGGCATAGCCAAAATGTCTGTCATCGAAACATGAAAGAATATGCAAGTGTTAAGTCTGATTAATCAGGTTGACTGAAATGTAGCGTAAATTGTGTGGATGTAAATTGTCTTTGTTTGCTATATCATGCCGACCGATTTTTATTTCTCAACGATTGCAGGACTTGTACACCATGCCAGTGTTACACAACCGCGTTTCGAATGAGATGTTGAAAGCGCGTATGTTGGCCGAAACCGAACCGCGCACAACGATCTCTTTCTATAAATATTTTACCATCAACGATCCACAGGCGACCCGCGATGCGCTTTACCAGGCTTTCACCACCCTGAACGTGTTTGGTCGCGTCTATCTGGCGCGTGAGGGTATTAACGCGCAGATCAGCGTGCCGGAAAGCAAAGTCAGCGCCTTCCGCGATCTCCTTTATGGTTTTGATCCGGCGCTTAACGGCTTACGCCTGAACATTGCGCTGGATGATGACGGCAAATCGTTCTGGGTGCTGCGCATGAAGGTGCGTGAGCGTATTGTGGCGGATGGCATCGACGATCCGAACTTCAATGCCGCTAATGTGGGGGAGTACCTAAAGGCCGCTGAAGTGAACGCGATGCTCGACGATCCGGATGCAGTGTTCATCGATATGCGTAACCACTACGAATATGAAGTGGGCCACTTCGAGAATGCGATGGAAATTCCTGCCGACACTTTCCGCGAACAGCTGCCGAAAGCGGTTGAGATGATGCAGGAGCATAAAGACAAAAAGATCGTTATGTATTGCACCGGGGGGATCCGCTGCGAAAAAGCCAGTGCCTGGATGAAACACAACGGTTTTAATAAAGTCTGGCATATTGAGGGTGGGATCATTGAATATGCCCGCCGCGCCCGCGAGCAGGGGTTACCGGTGCGTTTTATCGGTAAAAACTTTGTGTTTGATGAGCGTATGGGCGAGCGAATTTCAGAGGACGTAATCGCTCACTGCCACCAGTGCGGTACGCCGTGCGACACGCATACCAACTGCAAAAACGACGGTTGTCATCTTCTGTTTATTCAGTGTCCTGCATGTGCCGAGAAGTTTAATGGCTGCTGTAGCGAGCTGTGCAGTGAAGAGAGTATCCTGCCTGAAGAAGAGCAACGTCGTCGCCGTGCCGGGCGCGAGAACGGGAATAAGATCTTTAATAAATCCCGGGGCCGACTGAATACCAAACTGGGTATTCCGGACCCGGAGTAAAACATTGCCCGGCGGCGTAAAAGCCTGCCGGGCCTGTTTTATGACTTCTGCTGAACGCCTTCCACCGAAATAATCAGCTCTACATCCTGCGATGCCGGTCCTAAATCTGTGGTGATATTAAAATCTTTCAGATGAATTTTGCCGGCGGCTTCAAAGCCAGCACGTTTTCCGCCCCACGGATCGTCGCCCTGGCCGATTAATTTCGCATCCAGTGTTACCGGTTTTGTTACGCCGTTCAGCGTAAGATTACCGGTAATAGCGAGCTTATCACCGTCTTTCTTCACTTCTGTCGACGCGAAAGTAGCTTGCGGGAATTTGCCTACGTTCAGGAATTCAGCGCTGCGCAGATGTTTATCACGCTCGGCGTGATTAGTGTCGACGCTGTTAGTATTAATGGTGACGTTTACTTTATCGACAGCAGGGTTTTTCTCGTCGAAACTAAATGTGCCATCGAAATCATTGAACGTACCATATAACCAGCTGTAACCCAGATGCTGAATACGGAAATTGACGAAGGCATGCTGGCCTTCTTTATCAATTTTATAGTCGGCGGCAATGGCCGAACCGGTGGTAAATAACAGCGAACCTAATGCGATACCCAACAGGCGTTTTTTCATTTTATGCTCCAGAGTCAACTGACGAACGGCCAAGCATGCGCTTCAGCGTATCGTCTTTATCGATAAAGTGGTGTTTCAGGGCCGCAAGGCCATGCAGAACAGACAGGATCACCACGCTCCATGCCAGCCACAGATGAACCACATCTGCGGTGTCAGCCTGTGAACCGGCGTCAGCCAGCGTGGCAGGGACGTCAAAGAGCCCAAACACGCTGATCGGTTTGCCGTCTGCGGTCGAAATGAGATAACCGCTGATCATAATGGCGAACAGCAGGGCATAGAGTGCGATATGTGCGCCAACAGCGCTTATGCGGGTAAGACGGCCATGGCTTTTGGGGGCTGGAGGGGGCGGAGAGAGATGTCGCCAGATCACGCGAAAAACCAGACCCATCATCAGCAGAACCCCAATGCTTTTGTGCAATTTGGGGGCCTGATGATACCAACCGTCATAATAGCTTAATGTCACCATCCAGAGGCCGAGACCAAACATGGCATAGACAGCAAGTGCAAATAGCCAGTGTAAACACATGGATATTATTCCGTAGCGGCTGGAGGAGTTACGCCATTGCATATGAATTTCCGTTCTCAAATGACTGAGCAATAAAAATGGCCGGATTAATTAAATAATGCAACTGAAAAAAAGGAATAATGTTATTTAGTTATTTTATTTCA
>NZ_JADDTS010000019.1:0-95440 GCF_015159675.1 Enterobacter cloacae complex sp. S2 | reverse complement strand
TTATTTTATTTCAGCGAATTTGAATGTGTTTCCGCAATGTATTTCAATCGCTTCGTTCAATAAATTTGAGATGACTTTTTATAAAAACTATAAGTTAAATAAGTTTAAAGGAGTGTCAATAAACGTCAGTGATGGTTTTCAGAAGAATACAATAAAGATGACGTCAACAATCGCCAGCAGCGACCAAAGGACAATGTAGAGCATGAAATGCTCGCGGATGTTATTGATAAGGTAATTCACCAGTCTGCGCATCATGATCCTCTCGCAAATCAGGCTCCGGTTATTCGGAGCCTGTAGCGGTATTATCGGCTAAAGCGCGAGAGCGCGAAGGGTTTGAGATCAAACGAAGGCGCAATCCCCTGAGCAAACTGGGCGGCGATTTCACCTAACACAGAGGCAAATTTAAACCCGTGACCGCTGAGCCCGGTTACGATCAGGGTGTTGTCGTGCCCAGGCAAGGTGTCGATGATGAAGTCTTCATCTGGCGTATTGTCGTAGGTGCACGCTGCGCCATAAAGCAACCCGCCTACGCCCGGCAGAATATTACGCAGGAACGTGAAGGCTTCGGAACCATCCTGCGGATAGGCTCCGTACGGCTTGCGTTCTTCCGCAGAGGAAATGACCTGTCCGCCGTTATGTTTGCCAATCTTGAGCGCGTCTTTTTCCGAGGGGAAACCGTAGTACTGGTCGCCATTAGGTAACTCGCCCGTGAACGCCGGGAATTTGTTCTGGCTGCTGTAACGCCCGTCAGACTGGAACCAGGAGAAGACTTTGCGTACCGGCTGGATGGGCAGATCCGGCAGCAGTTTCGTCACCCACGTTCCTGCACTCACCAGCAGGCGCGTGGCGGTATATTCACCTTCAGACGTGGTGACGGTTGAACCCCCGGCATGGTGGGTGATACCCGTGACCGGACAGTTAAACAACTGTGCGCAGCCCGCTTTGGCGGCGAGATCAATCCAGGTCTTAATGGCCGTTTCGCTGTGCAGTACCCCGGAATTGGCTTCAAACAATCCAATGTAGTCTTCAGGAACAGAAATTTCCGGCCAGCGCGCCATAATGCCGTTCGCATCCAGACGCTCTACGTCCAGGCGGTAGGCTTTCGCGCTCTCCTCGACCGTCGCCAGAAACGTGGAGTTGGCGGGCCCCAGATTAATAACCCCGGTGCGCTCAAAAATGCGTTCTTCGGTGAGTGCGGCCAGCTCATCCCACAGCGTCTGAGCCCGAAGCACCAGCGGTACATAGCGCTCACCTTCGCCGTAAGCGTGACGGATAAGACGGGTATCGCCGTGATGGCTTCCTTCAGAATGAGGGGGAAGGTGGGCGTCAATCATCAGCACATTCAGACCCGCCTGCGTAGCGTAATAACCGGCTGCAGATCCAACGGAGCCGCTTCCGATAATGATCAAATCGTATTTCATAGGCTTCTCTTTACTAACGCTTTGTTAGCAGAGTAATTAACTATGTGGGCTTATACAAGAGCGAAATAAATAAGGCACCGCGAGGGTGCCTGTTGAGGGAAAAGGGGCATAAGGTCAATGCCGTTTATACTCATTTTCCTGGTAGTCGCCAGATTCTATTTTTGCGATGCCTGCTTCCAAAATAGAAATAAACTGACGGGCGACGTCTGTTGTAAGCCACAGCGTCTGTCCAACTTCCGCTTCGTCACGGTTTAGCTGATTCGGGGTCTGGTAGTGCAAACGCAGCATCAGCGCATCGTAGCTGTCTACGGTGCTGATATCCCAGCCAACGAGTGGATGGGTCTGGATGACTTCATTATTCTTTTCCATTATAACCCCCTTAATGCGTGTTAGAAGACAACGACTTTGAGGTTCAATGCATGTTTTTCTGAAAGCTTTTTCAGTATATCAATTAATAAGGGTTCCGCAGGAAAAAATAAACGGGTAGCAACACATTTTTCTGCTTTTTAGGATTGTTCGAACAATAAAACGTCATCTTGTTCACGATTTTCTAAGAAGATACTGAAATATTTTGAACTTTCAGGAGACGAAACGAAAAAAAGCCGGGGCGACCCGGCAAAAAAACACAATGAGGGAGCAAATTTTAATCAGTGATAAACCAGTCGTCGGCGCTTTCCCATGTTTCCTGCAAAATTTCGCTGATGCGGTCTTTGTCTTCTTTCGCGCCGCCAATGACGGAAAGATGGTTTGCTGTCGCATAACGTACCGTTATGGCGCCATCGTTTTCAGGAAAAGTGCTGTTAATACGTCGGGATAGCTCACCCGCCAGAGCGTCGAGTGCGCCAGCAGGCAGGACGGTGGTTTTGGCAATGGTGACTTCAATACGCATAAATGCCCCCTGTGTAATATACTGTTTATTTATACAGTTATATTGGCGGTTTGACAACAGGGGGATGACAATTTTTTAGCTTTTTTTTACCGTCCAGCTTACGGTTTCACCGGCCAGGAAGGGGATCAGCGTATCGTCGGTGAGCGCAATCGACGCTTCAACCTGGCTTTCTTTGCGCTCCAGCTCAATGAACGTGTCATTAACCGGCAGACCGTAGAAACGCGGGCCGTTAAGGGAGCAGAAGGCTTCGAAATGGCCTAACGCATTCATCTCGTCAAAGACGGTTGCGTAACTTGCCAGGGCGGTCGGGGCGTTAAAGCAGCCTGCACAGCCGCAGCTCGCCTCTTTTCGGTGACGGGCATGCGGGGCGGAATCCGTGCCGAGGAACGCACGCGGGAAGCCGCTGGCGACCAGCTCACGTAGCGCCTGCTGGTGGATATTGCGCTTGAGGATCGGCAGACAATACAGATGTGGGCGAACGCCACCCACCAGCATGTGGTTACGGTTAAACATCAGGTGCTGCGGGGTGATGGTGGCGGCAATCAATTCGTTTCCATCCCGGACATACTCTGCGGCATCTTTGGTCGTAATGTGTTCAAACACTACCTTCAGCCCAGGAAGACGCTGGCGCAGCGGCTCCATGACCGTTTCGATAAAACGCGCTTCGCGATCGAAAATATCAATGTCAGCGTGGGTCACTTCCCCGTGCACCAGCAGTGGCATTCCCAGTTTTTGCATTCGCTCCAGAACGGGCATGATGGCGTCGATGCTCGTCACCCCATGGCTGGAGTTGGTGGTGGCGTTTGCCGGGTAGAGCTTCGCGGCGGTGAACACACCCTCGTTAAACCCACGCTCAACCTCATTGGGGTCCAGCGAGTCCGTCAGATAGCAGGTCATCAACGGAGTAAAATCGTGCCCGGCCGGAACGGCGTCAAGGATACGCTGGCGATAGGCGATCGCGGCCTCGACGGTGGTGACTGGCGGAACCAGGTTAGGCATAACAATCGCACGGCCATAAATTTCGCTGGTATACGGCACGACGGTTTTCAGCATGTCGCCATCACGAAGATGGATATGCCAGTCGTCTGGGCGGCGGATTTTGAGAACCTGGGATTGTACAGTCATGGAAGCTCCGGCTTGAAAGGGATCAGTCATAAGATGGCTGTTTTTGCCGGACACAAATCATAAGCGGAAACGTTTTCGTTTGCACACTATTCCGTTAAAAAAAACGGGCGCCTGAGCGCCCGGAGTATTTAGTCGGTGAAAGGAATGATGATTTCACCCGGTTTCACCTCTATCCCTTTGGCATATTTTTTCGCCAGAGATTCGCCCTTACTCTTGTCTTCGCTCAGAACGTAGGCGGGCTGCTGGTTGAAATAGTTCTGTAACGACTGGTTGAGATAAGGCATCAGCGTTTGCAGCACCGGTTTCATTTTATCCGGCGTGATGACCGCATCGACGATTTCCATCTCTTGCAGGAAAATTGCCCCTTTCTCTTTATTAAAGACCGGCAGCGCCTTGAGCTTCAGTTTGATATCCGCTTTCTGATTGCCGAAGAGCGAGGTCATGTCCAGGCTGGCATCGCCGGACAGGGTGACTTTGTTAGGCTCCTCGCGTCCAATCTGGCTGGCGAGATTCGTCAGGACGATATGTGCATCCGCAAGGCCGGGCACGCCGATATCTTTTGAAAAGTTATTATGTTTTTCCAGCGCCTGATTAATTTCCTGCTCACTGACGGTGTACTGCGTAAGCTGGTTACATCCCACCAGCAGCCCACTGACAATTAACGCAGCGGCAATAACGATCTTTTTCATGGTGTTCCTCAACATAAAATCGGCGCATCTGTCCTGATACGCCAGTATGTCAGGGTGATCCTGGAGAAACCAGCAGAAAAAACTGATAGTGAAGGGAGGTAAATATCCTCCCCCAGAAGGTCAGGCGCCAGGCTCCAGCATCCCGCGGGTGCTGCGTTTATCACTGAACTGCCACCAGAGGGCAATCAGCGTCATAAAGCCGACCATACCGAGCATGACCCACGGCAGCTCCGGCTGATGGAGCGCTTTTCCGGCATCAAACAGCCAGCCGCCACCGGTGTAACCCAGCGCGCCGCCAAGCGCCAGTCCGAGACGGCTGAAGCCCATGTAGCTGCCACGGGCCCGGGCGTCGGCAAGTGACGCGCTCAGGGTTTCACGGGCCGGCTCGGCAATGATTGAGCCAATATAGAAGGTGCAAATCAGCATAAACAGCTGCTGGAGTGAGTTCACCAGGCCGATGGGCATCATGCTCAGCGTCATCAGCAACAGCCCGGCCATCAGACGGTGCTCAAGCCGGAAACGGCGCTCGCTCCACCGGGCAATCGGATAGAGCAGAGTCAGAGAAAGGCAGGCCTCAATGGCATACATCCATTTTACCGCCGCCGGCGTGCCGGCAATATCGTTAACCATAATCGGCAGCATCAGCATGACCTGCACGGCGAGCATGTAGTAGCCGGTCAACGTTAAAACATAGGTGACGAAGCGTTTATCGCTCAGCACGCGGTCAAGCCCTTCCCGCACCGGCGCTTTTACCGTCGACAGCTTCCATGCAGGCAGAAACAGACCGTTAAACAGCGCGCAGAGAATAAACAGCACCGCGCCGGTGGCGCAGACCAGGCGGAAATCGTATTGCAGCAGCCAGCTTCCCAGCAGGGCACCCACCACCGCGCCAGCGCTGTCCTGCATCATCAAAATTGAGAAGAAACGACCCCGGTGTTGTGGGCGGATCAGCTTGACTACCAGCGCGGTACGCGGTGGGTCGAAAAGGGTGCCGCCAATCCCGGAAAGGAAACAGGAGAACCACAGCAGCCAGGGGTCATGAGCGATTGCCATCGTGGCGAATCCCGCCGCACGTAACAGCATGCCGGTGACGATCATCGGTTTCGCACCAAAGCGGTCGGCTATTGCCCCGCCAAAAACGCCAAGACCCTGTTGTACAAACTGGCGTAAGCCCAGCGCGATCCCGACCATCAGCGCCGCCCAGCCCATTTGATCGACAAAACGAATCGATATAAGTGGAAAAACGACAAAAAAGCCGAGCACGACCAGCATGTTATCGACGAGCAGGAAATATTTACCCAGGCTCCTGGCCTGTGATACGCGGGACATTTTCCCTCCAGGGAAAATAAAAGGTGAGCACGCTAATATTCTGCGGTGTCGCCGCGCTTTTTCACATACCTGCTGGCGACAATATTTTTTTATCAAAAAGGTGCTTTGATAGAGAGTTCTCATCGAAAAATGTGAAAAGCGATAAAAATGGTATGTCACTGTTTTCACAGAAGGCACAGGCGCAGGTATAGTAAAGCTAACAGGCAGAGCAGAAGCGACGGGAAGGAGTGGTATCGATGTTTGGCTATCGCAGTAATGTGCCAAAAGTGCGTCTGACGACGGACAGGCTGGTCGTTCGTCTGGTGCATGAGCGTGATGCCTGGCGTCTGGCGGATTATTACGCCGAGAATCGCCAGTTTTTAAAACCCTGGGAACCCGTTCGGGACGAGAGCCATTGCTACCCCTCTGGCTGGCAGGCGCGCCTCAGTATGATTGCGGAATTTCACAAACAGGGAAGTGCGTTTTATTTCGCGCTTCTCGATCCGGAAGAGAAAGAGATCGTTGGCATTGCCAATTTTTCAAACGTAGTACGCGGGTCGTTTCACGCCTGCTATCTCGGGTATTCCATCGGCCAGAAATGGCAGGGGCAGGGGCTCATGTTTGAGGCGCTGACGGCGGCGATTCGCTACATGCAGCGTACGCAACATATCCATCGCATTATGGCGAACTACATGCCGCACAATAAGCGCAGCGGCGATCTGCTGGCCCGCCTGGGGTTTGAGAAAGAGGGCTATGCCAAAGATTATCTGCTGATTGACGGCGAGTGGCGGGACCATGTCCTCACCGCGCTCACCACGCAGGAGTGGACCGCGGGTCGTTAAGGAGAAAAGATGAAATATCAGTTAAATGGCGCCGAAGCGCGCGTGATTGGCTGCCTGCTGGAAAAGCAGGTTACGACGCCGGAACAGTATCCTCTTTCCGTGAATGCCGTCACGATGGCCTGCAACCAAAAGACGAACCGTGAGCCGGTGATGAACCTTGGCGAGCACGAGGTGCAGGATATCCTTGATGAGCTGGTGAAGCGCCACTACCTGCGCACCGTCAGCGGCTTCGGTAATCGCGTCACTAAATATGAACAGCGCTTTTGTAATTCCGAATTTGGCGATTTAAAACTCAGCGCCGCAGAAGTGGCGGTTATCACCACGCTGCTGCTGCGCGGGGCGCAGACGCCGGGTGAACTGCGAACACGCGCCTCCCGCATGCATGAGTTTCAGGATATGCAGGACGTTGAACAGACGCTGGAGGGATTAGCCTCACGCGAGGACGGTCCTTACGTGGTGCGTCTGGCCCGCGAGCCGGGCAAGCGTGAAAGCCGCTACATGCACCTGTTTAGCGGCGACGTGGAGTCCTCTACGCTGGCCGTCGAATCCGACACGCCAGCATCAAACGACAGCCTGACCGCGCGCGTGGCAGCCCTGGAAGACGAGGTTGCCGGGCTGAAGCAGCGTCTGGATGCTTTACTCGCACACCTGGGAGATTAACCGTGACTACATTACGCATTGGAGTGGTGGGGCTGGGCGGGATTGCGCAAAAAGCATGGCTGCCCGTTTTAGGCGCCGCGTCAGACTGGACGCTGCAAGGGGCGTGGTCGCCCACCCGCGAGAAAGCAGAGCGCATCTGCAAAACCTGGCGCATCCCTTATGCTGGCTCACTCCAGGATTTAGCCCGTGAATGTGATGCGGTATTTGTGCATACCTCAACCGCGACGCACTTCCAGGTGGTGAGCGAGTTGCTGAACGCAGGCGTTCACGTCTGCGTTGATAAGCCGCTGGCGGAAAATGTGCAGGATGCTGAACGACTGATTGAGCTGGCCGCGCGTAAAAAGCTGACGCTGATGGTCGGCTTCAACCGCCGTTTTGCGCCGCTCTATCAGCAGCTTAAAGCGCAGTCCGGCTCGTTTGCCTCTCTGCGTATGGATAAGCACCGTACCGACAGCGTAGGGCCGAACGATCTGCGGTTCACGCTGCTGGATGATTATCTCCACGTCGTGGATACGGCCCTGTGGCTGAGTAACGGAAAAGCCCAGCTGCAAAGCGGCACGCTGCTGACCAACGAGCAGGGTGAAATGGTTTACGCCGAACATCATTTTGCCGTTGAGCATTTACAGGTGACGACCAGCATGCATCGTCGTGCGGGCAGCCAACGCGAGTCCGTGCAGGCCGTTACGGATGGCGCGCTGTATGACGTCACCGATATGCGAGAGTGGCGGGAAGAGAAGGGCAATGGCGTGCTCGCGTTACCCGTTCCCGGCTGGCAGAGCACCCTGGAGCAGCGTGGCTTTGTGGGCTGCGCGCGTCACTTCATTACCTGCGTGCAGAATCAGACGGTTCCTGAAACGTCCGGGGAGCAGGCCATTCTGGCGCAGCGCATCGTGGAACGACTCTGGCGCGAAGCGATGTCGGAATAACTCGCTGTAACATCTGCCGATAGTAATTCGTTGAAATCCGGTTAGACTAAGCGCCGCTTGTTGGCTTTGCCGGGTGGCGCTTTCGCTTATCCGTCCTGGAAATCCGTAGGGTTGTGGAACTTCACGTTAATGAACTTATTAAAATCGCTGGCGGCCGTCAGCTCGATGACCATGTTTTCCCGCGTGCTTGGCTTTGCTCGCGATGCCATTGTGGCAAGGGTTTTTGGCGCAGGGATGGCGACTGACGCCTTTTTCGTTGCGTTCAAGCTGCCGAACCTGCTGCGCCGTATTTTTGCCGAAGGGGCTTTCTCACAGGCATTTGTCCCGATCCTCGCGGAATATAAAAGCAAGCAGGGCGAAGATGCCACCCGCGTCTTTGTGGCTTACGTTTCCGGTTTACTGACGCTGGCGCTGGCGATCGTGACCGTACTGGGGATGCTGGCAGCGCCCTGGGTAATCATGGTAACGGCGCCGGGCTTTGCCGACACGGCGGATAAATTTGCCCTGACGACGCAACTGCTGCGGATAACCTTCCCCTATATTCTGCTGATTTCGCTGGCGTCGCTGGTGGGTGCCATCCTGAATACCTGGAACCGCTTCTCCGTGCCGGCCTTTGCCCCCACGTTCCTTAACGTCAGCATGATTGGCTTTGCGCTGTTCGCCGCGCCGCATTTTAACCCACCGGTGCTGGCGTTGGCCTGGGCCGTGACCGTCGGCGGGGTGTTACAGCTTGCTTACCAGCTTCCGCACCTGAAAAAGATCGGCATGCTGGTTCTGCCGCGCATTAATTTCAAAGATGCGGGCGCAATGCGCGTTATCAAACAGATGGGACCGGCAATACTCGGCGTGTCCGTCAGCCAGATCTCGCTCATCATCAATACCATCTTCGCCTCTTTCCTGGTGTCGGGCTCGGTGTCCTGGATGTACTACGCCGACCGGCTGATGGAGTTTCCATCCGGGGTGCTGGGCGTGGCGCTGGGGACTATTCTGCTGCCGTCGCTGTCGAAAAGTTTCGCCAGCGGCAACCACGATGAATACTGCCGCCTGATGGACTGGGGTCTGCGTCTCTGTTTTCTGCTGGCGCTGCCAAGCGCGGTGGCGCTGGGGATCCTGGCGAAACCGCTGACGGTGTCGTTGTTCCAGTATGGAAAATTCACCGCCTTTGATGCCTCCATGACCCAGCGTGCGCTCGTAGCCTACTCGGTGGGGCTGATGGGGCTGATTGTCGTGAAGGTGCTTGCGCCCGGCTTCTATTCACGTCAGGACATCAAAACGCCGGTTAAGATTGCCATTGTGACGCTGATCATGACGCAGCTGATGAACCTGGCGTTTATTGGTCCGCTGAAACACGCGGGTCTGTCACTGTCGATTGGTCTGGCGGCCTGTCTCAACGCCGGGCTGCTGTACTGGCAGCTGCGTAAGCAGGATATCTTCACCCCGCAGCCGGGCTGGGCAAGCTTCCTGCTGCGTCTGGCGATCGCGGTAGTAGTGATGGCGGCCGCGCTGGTTGGCATGTTGTATGTCATGCCTGAATGGGCGCAGGGCACCATGCCTTACCGCCTGATGCGTCTGATGGCCGTGGTGGTGGTCGGGGTGGTGGCGTACTTTGCCACGCTGGCGGTGCTTGGCTTCAAGGTGAAAGAGTTTACCCGCCGCACGGTATAAACGCCAAAAGGGGAGTCACCAGAAGGTGCTCCCCGCTTCATGACATGCCGCTAGTGCGTCAAATCGAAATCTTTTTCCCGCCCGTGATACGTGCCGTGGCCGTTTGACCATCCGCACCGTACAGCCCCGGCTCTTTATAGGGCTTTAACACCTCAAGCGCCTGCTGATTACGGATAATCTGACCTTCCAGCAGCCAGCCGTTATGCTGGTTGAGATCGCGAAGATGCTGGGTTTTTTCTGTAATGGTCTGCCAGCGTTCGTTGATCTCATCATTGGCGCTGCGTTTCGTGTCTTGCTCAGCGCGTCGCTGTTTTTCCAGATAATCCAGGGTCGCCAGCAGCGAGCTTTTATCTTCAGTAATGCGTTGCAACGCGCTGCCGTTGATTTGACCAGAAGAGAGGTGGTGCTGTTCTGCGTCCATCACCGTTTTCAGGTCGTTCAGGACCACCGTCATCTGATCCAGTATTTCTGACAGTCGACTCATACGGTTAGTTACTCTGGAGGAAACTCTGTGCGTCCTGAATCAGCGCATCAGCGATTTTGCTGGTATCCATTTTCAGTTCGCCGTTACGGATAGCCGTTTTCAGCGCTTCAACTCGTTCCATGTTGATATCGCTGCTGCCTGGCTGCATCAGCTTCGACTGCGCATCGCTCAGCGTGACGCTGGTGCTGTTAGCCGTCGAGGTTTTTTCCAGACGCGTTTTTTGCGGGGCAGCCTCATTCGTTTCGCGAGGTTGTACAGTGCTAACCGGCTTCAGGGCTGATGTACGATCAATGCTCATAGTGTTGTCCTCATCGAGGGTTCGCGGCGTTTGCGCCTGACATCATCATTTGTTGAATATTTATCGGCAGTCGCCGCGAAATCTTTAAAAAGATTACAGGTTAATCAGAATATTCCCATCAGGACCGACCGTGCCGCTGACCACCTGGCCTGAGGACATTCTGACCCGGGCATTTTGTGCTACTGCGGCATTATTCAGCGCTTTTCCTTCACTGTTGATACTAAAGCCTTCGCCATTGGCGACCACCATCACCTGTTGTCCCGCCTTCACCCGCCACGCCTGGCGCAGCATAGAGAGCTGTATCGCCTGTCCAGGGGCGACATCGCGCAGGCTGACTGCCTCCTGAGCCTGGTTAATATCCAGCATCGTCCGCGGTGGAAGCTGATCCAGACGGCCTCGCTTCAGCGTTACGCTGTCTGGTTGCAGCAGGCTGCCCCGGGGAATGGGAACGGCGGCGACAACATAATTGCCTGTCGCCTGAACCGCAACCTGTAAATAACGTTTTTCGTTGGCGCAACGCGCCAGCACATTCACGTTGCCCCATAATCGGGTGCTGCCGGTCACGCTAAATGACGGGGCTTCGCAGGAAGGGTAAAGGTTAGGCGGGGTGCGTACGGTCACGCGTACGTCATCGCTGAAACCGGCCAGCTTCTGCGCAAAGAATGCATTGAGCTGGTTCTCTAACCCCTCAGCCTGCACAAGAGGGCTCAAAAGCAGCAGGGTCGCCGCAAGGCCACGTTTAAAAGTCCGCATCGCACGTTCCACCATGTCCAGAATTAAGCAAATTCTACCCGCAGTGGTTTTCCATCAACGCAACAAATAGCGACGCATTTTGCGCTTATTCCGTCGATAGGGGAGACGGGGTGAGATTTAAGCTGTGAACTGAAATTTTCTCATCAGCGGAGGAGACATGCTCGATAAACTCGACGCCGCGTTACGTTTTCAGCAGGAAGCGCTCAACTTACGCGCCCAGCGGCAGGAAATTTTAGCCGCCAATATCGCCAACGCGGACACCCCCGGGTATCAGGCGCGCGATATTGATTTTTCCAGTGAACTCAAAAAAGTGATGGAGCGTGGACGTGCCGAAGGGACGGGTGTCTCACTTGCCCTGACATCCTCACGGCATATTCCCGCTCAGGCGATGACCGCGCCAACAACTGACTTACTTTATCGTGTCCCCGATCAGCCCTCGCTTGACGGCAATACCGTCGACATGGACCGGGAGCGCACACAGTTTGCCGATAACAGCCTGCAATACCAGACAGGCCTGACGCTACTCGGCGGGCAAATCAAAGGCATGATGACCGTCCTGCAGGGGGGCAATTAGTAAATGGCCTTGCTGAATATTTTTGATATCGCCGGTTCGGCATTAACGGCGCAGTCCAAACGACTGAGCGTGGCAGCCAGTAACCTGGCCAACGCCGACAGCGTGACAGGACCTGACGGACAACCGTATCGCGCTAAACAGGTCGTCTTCCAGGTTGATGCTGCACCGGGTGCGGCAACGGGCGGCGTGAAAGTGGCGGACGTGGTTGAGAGCCAGGCGCCCGACAAGCTGGTTTACGAGCCAGGCAACCCGCTCGCGGATGCCAGCGGCTACGTGAAAATGCCGAACGTGGATGTGGTCGGGGAGATGGTGAACTCCATGTCCGCGTCACGCAGCTACCAGGCAAACGTCGAAGTGCTTAATACCGTGAAGAGCATGATGCTCAAAACACTCACTCTCGGCCAGTAAAGGAGACACGCATGTCCATCGCCGTAAACGTGAATGACCCGACAAATACCGGCGTCAACAGCACCAGTAGTGCAACCGGTTCCAGCTCCCTCACCGGGAGCAATGCCTCCGATTTACAGAGCAGCTTTCTGACCCTGCTGGTGGCACAGCTGAAAAATCAGGACCCGACCAATCCGATGCAGAATAACGAACTGACCACGCAGCTTGCGCAGATCAGTACCGTCAGCGGCATTGAGAAACTGAACACCACGCTCGGCTCGGTCTCCGGTCAAATCGATAACAGCCAGTCCTTGCAGGCCGCCAACCTGATCGGTCACGGGGTGATGATCCCGGGGACCACGATTCTGGCGGGCACCAGCACCACCGATGGCACGTCCACCACCACCACGACGCCGTTTGGCGTTGAGTTGCAGCAGCCAGCCGACAAAGTCACCGCCACCATCAAAGACGCCAGCGGCAACGTGGTGCGCACGATTGAGATTGGCGAGCTTAAAGCGGGCGTTCATACCTTTACCTGGGATGGCAGCCTGACCGACGGCACTAAAGCGCCTAACGGCTCGTATCAGGTTGCGATTAGCGCCAGCAACGGCACCACGCAGCTGGTGGCTCAGCCGCTACAGTTTGCCCTGGTTCAGGGCGTCATCAAAGGTAGCGATGGCAACAAACTGGATTTGGGTACCTCCGGTACCACCACACTCGACGAAGTTCGGCAGATTATCTAAGCCTTCATACTTATCAGGAGTAAGTCATGGCCTTTTCTCAAGCGGTCAGCGGCCTGAATGCTGCGGCCACCAACCTGGACGTCATTGGCAACAACATCGCCAACTCCGCGACCTATGGTTTTAAATCCGGTTCTGCGTCTTTTGCAGATATGTTTGCAGGCTCTAAAGTGGGCCTGGGCGTGAAGGTTGCGGGTATCACCCAGGACTTCACTGACGGGACGACCACCAACACCGGTCGTGGTCTGGATGTCGCCATCAGCCAGAACGGTTTCTTCCGTATGGTGGATGCCAACGGTTCCGTGTTCTACAGCCGCAACGGCCAGTTTAAGCTGGATGAAAACCGTAACCTGGTGAACATGCAGGGGCTACAGTTAACCGGTTATCCGGTTGCCGGCACGCCGCCGACGGTGCAAACCGGTGCGAATCCGCAGGCGATCACCATCCCAACGACACTGATGGCGGCGAAGTCCACCACCACGGCCTCTCAGCAGATCAACCTGAACTCCACCGATACCGCGCCAACCGTCGCATTCGACCCGGCCAACCCTGACTCTTACAACAAGAAAGGCACCGTGACGGTGTTTGACAGCCAGGGTAATGCGCACAACATGAACCTGTTCTATGTCAAAGACGCTACTCCAGCTAACTCCTGGAAGGTGTATTCGCAGGACGGCAGCGTAGCGGGAGATGCAGCGAAACTGGCAACCACATTGGTCTTTAATGAGAGCGGTGTGTTGACCGGCGGTGGGGAAGTCGATATCAAGACCGGGGAGATCACTGGTGCAACGGCGGCAACCTTCAAAATGAGTTTCGCGAACTCCATGCAGCAGAACACCGGTGCGAACAACATCGTGGCGACGAGCCAGAACGGCTATAAGCCGGGCGATCTGGTGAGCTACCAGATCAACGATGACGGCACCGTTGTCGGTAACTACTCCAACGAACAGACCCAGGTGCTGGGCCAGATCGTGCTGGCAAACTTTGCCAACAACGAAGGCCTGAAGTCCGAAGGGGATAACGTCTGGTCTGCCACGCAGTCTTCCGGTGTTGCCCTGTTGGGTACCGCGGGTTCCGGTAACTTCGGCACGCTGACCAACGGCGCGCTGGAAGCCTCCAACGTCGATCTGAGTAAAGAGCTGGTGAACATGATTGTCGCGCAACGTAACTACCAGTCCAACGCGCAGACCATCAAAACCCAGGATCAGATCCTCAACACGCTGGTTAACCTGCGTTAAGCGGCTGACGGGAAAGCGCAATGGATCACGCAATATATACAGCGATGGGGGCTGCAAGCCAGACGCTCAATCAGCAGGCTGTTACCGCCAGCAACCTGGCGAACGCCTCCACGCCTGGTTTTCGTGCACAGCTCAACGCGCTGCGTGCGGTGCCGGTAGAAGGGCTGTCATTGCCCACGCGTACGCTGGTCACCGCCTCCACGCCGGGCGCCGACATGACGCCAGGCCAGATGGATTACACCGCGCGTCCGCTGGACGTTGCCCTTCAGCAGGACGGCTGGCTGGCGGTGCAAACGGCTGACGGCGCAGAAGGGTATACCCGCAACGGTAACATTCAGGTGAGCGCCACCGGACAGTTGACGATTCAGGGGCATCCGGTGATGGGCGAAGCCGGTCCGCTGACGGTGCCGGAAGGGTCAGAGCTGACCATTGCGGCAGACGGGACGATCTCGGCGTTGAATCCGGGCGACCCGGCGAACACCGTTGCGCCTGTCGGTCGTCTGAAGCTGGTGAAAGCGGAAGGCAACGAAGTGCAGCGTGGTGATGACGGGATGTTCCGTCTGACCCAGGCGGCGCAGGCCACGCGTGGCGCCACGTTACAGGCCGACCCGACCATCCGCGTGATGTCCGGCGTGCTGGAAGGCAGTAACGTCAAACCGGTCGAAGCCATGACCGACATGATCGCCAGCGCCCGCCGCTTCGAAATGCAGATGAAAATCATCAGCAGCGTCGATGAAAACGCAGGCAAGGCTAACCAACTTCTGGCTATGAGTTAACAGGACTCCCTATGATCAGTTCTTTATGGATCGCGAAAACCGGTCTGGACGCACAGCAAACCAATATGGATGTAATTGCCAACAACCTGGCAAACGTCAGCACCAATGGTTTCAAGCGCCAGCGTGCGGTTTTCGAAGATTTGCTTTATCAAACGATTCGTCAGCCAGGGGCGCAGTCTTCTGAGCAAACCACGCTGCCGTCCGGTCTGCAAATTGGTACCGGCGTACGCCCGGTCGCCACCGAGCGTCTGCACAGCCAGGGCAACTTGTCCCAGACCAACAACAGCAAAGACGTTGCCATCAAAGGTCAGGGTTTCTTCCAGGTGCAACTGCCTGACGGGACCTCCGCCTATACCCGCGATGGTTCGTTCCAGGTGGATCAGAATGGTCAGCTGGTGACGGCGGGCGGCTTCCAGGTTCAGCCTGCGATCACCATCCCGGCGAACGCGCTGAGCATCACCATTGGCCGTGACGGTATCGTCAGCGTCACTCAGCAAGGTCAGGCCGCGCCGGTTCAGGTTGGTCAGCTCAACCTGACGACCTTCATGAACGATACCGGACTGGAAAGCATCGGTGAGAACCTCTACACCGAAACGCAGTCTTCCGGCACGCCAAATGAAAGTACCCCCGGCCTGAACGGTGCGGGGCTGCTGTACCAGGGGTATGTGGAAACCTCGAACGTTAACGTGGCGGAAGAACTGGTGAATATGATCCAGGTCCAGCGCGCCTATGAAATTAACAGTAAAGCAGTGTCGACGACCGACCAGATGCTGCAAAAACTGACGCAACTCTAAGGTGTAGCCCGGTGCGGTAAACGTCGCACCGGCTCCCTGTTTTCGAAGATGAAGGCAATGCAAAAAAACGCGGCGTTTCGTTATCCGATCCTGACTGTTCTGGCTGTCACCCTCAGCGGGTGTGCCTGGATCCCGTCTAAACCATTGGTACAGGGTGCGACTACCGCCCAACCCGTTCCCGGCCCTTCGCCGGTGGTGAACGGCTCTATTTTCCAGACCGCGCAGCCGATTAACTACGGTTATCAGCCGCTGTTTGAAGACCGTCGTCCGCGTAACGTCGGCGATACGCTGACCATTGTGTTGCAGGAAAACGTCAGCGCGAGCAAGAGCTCGTCGGCGAACGCCAGCCGCGACGGCAAAACCAATTTTGGCTTCGACACCGTACCGCGCTATCTGCAAGGGCTGTTCGGCAACGCCCGTGCGGATGTGGAAGCCTCCGGCGGCAACACCTTTAACGGTAAAGGTGGCGCGAACGCCAGCAATACCTTCAGCGGAACGCTGACGGTAACGGTTGACCAGGTTCTGGTGAACGGCAACCTGCACGTGGTGGGCGAAAAACAGATCGCCATTAACCAGGGTACGGAATTCATTCGCTTCTCCGGTGTGGTTAACCCTCGCACCATCAGCGGCACCAACACCGTACCGTCCACACAGGTGGCGGATGCGCGCATTGAGTACGTCGGCAACGGCTACATCAACGAAGCGCAAAATATGGGCTGGCTGCAACGCTTCTTCCTTAACTTATCGCCGATGTAAGCGAGGTGACCTATGTATAAATTTCTCTTCGCCGTGGCGCTGTCGCTGGTCGCTACCGTTGCGCAGGCCGATCGCATTCGCGATCTCACCAGCGTGCAGGGCGTGCGCGAAAACTCCCTGATTGGCTACGGCCTGGTGGTGGGGCTGGATGGGACGGGTGACCAGACGACCCAGACGCCGTTCACCACCCAGAGCCTGAACAACATGCTCTCTCAGCTCGGTATTACCGTACCGGCGGGGACCAACATGCAGCTGAAAAACGTGGCGGCGGTGATGGTGACCGCGTCTTATCCGGCCTTTGCGCGTCAGGGGCAAACCATCGACGTGGTTGTCTCGTCGATGGGTAACGCCAAAAGCCTGCGCGGCGGTACGTTGTTGATGACGCCGCTGAAAGGCGTCGACAGCCAGGTGTATGCTCTGGCGCAGGGCAACATTCTGGTTGGCGGGGCAGGTGCGTCGGCGGGCGGCAGCAGCGTGCAGGTGAACCAGCTGAACGGGGGACGTATTACCAACGGCGCGATCATCGAACGTGAGCTGCCGACCCAGTTCGGCACCGGCAACACCATTAACCTGCAACTGAATAACGAAGACTTCACGATGGCGCAGCAGATTGCTGACACCATCAACCGCAGCCGGGGTTACGGCAGTGCCACCGCGCTGGATGCCCGCACCGTGCAGATCCGCACGTCAACCGGTAGCAGCAACCAGGTGCGGATGCTGGCCGATATCCAGAATATGGAAGTGAACGTGTCGGTGCAGGATGCAAAAGTCATTATCAACTCCCGTACCGGATCGGTGGTGATGAACCGCGAAGTGACGCTGGACAGCTGCGCCGTGGCTCAGGGCAATCTCTCCGTCACGGTTAACCGCTCGGCCAACGTCAGCCAGCCGGATACCCCGTTTGGTGGCGGTCAGACGGTAGTGACCCCGCAAACGCAGATTGATTTACGACAGAGCGGCGGATCGTTGCAGAGCGTGCGCTCCAGCGCCAACCTGAACAGCGTGGTGCGTGCCCTGAACGCGCTGGGTGCAACGCCAATGGATCTGATGTCCATTCTGCAATCCATGCAAAGTGCAGGCTGCCTGCGCGCTAAACTGGAAATCATCTAAATGCTGACCGATAGCAAACTGTTGACCAGTGCCGCCTGGGATGCCCAGTCGCTCAACGAGCTGAAAACCAAAGCGGGCAATGATCCGGCGGCGAATATCCGCCCGGTTGCCCGTCAGGTGGAAGGCATGTTCGTGCAGATGATGTTGAAAAGCATGCGTGAAACCCTGCCGAAAGATGGCATGTTCAGCAGCGATTCCACACGGCTTTACACCAGCATGTACGATCAGCAGATTGCCCAGCAAATGACCGCCGGAAAGGGGCTCGGCCTGGCGGACATGATTGTGAAACAGACCGCAGCCGCTCAGGGGCTGCCACCTGAAGAGGCTCCGCCGCAGGTGCCGCTGAAGTTTGATCTGGAAAAGGTGACCAGTTATCAAAATCAGGCGCTGACCCAGATGGTGCGTAAGGCGATGCCGAAGCCGACAGAAGCGCGTGACGAGCCGCTCTCCGGCGACAGCAAAGACTTCCTGGCGCAGCTCTCCCTGCCGGCACGTCTTGCCAGTGAAGAAAGCGGCGTGCCACACCATCTGATTCTGGCGCAGGCGGCGCTGGAGTCGGGCTGGGGGCAACGTCAGATCCGCAGGGAGAACGGCGAGCCGAGCTTCAACATCTTTGGCGTGAAGGCCACCTCCAGCTGGAAGGGGCCGACCACGGAAATTACCACCACCGAATATGAGAACGGTGCGGCAGTGAAGGTGAAAGCCAAATTCCGCGTCTACAGCTCGTATCTGGAAGCGTTGTCGGATTATGTCGGGCTGTTGAGCCGGAATCCGCGCTACACCGCCGTGACCCAGGCCACCACGCCAGAGCAGGGCGCTCAGGCATTGCAGAATGCCGGCTACGCGACCGATCCAAACTATGCACGCAAGCTGACCAGCATGATCCAGCAGCTGAAATCCATGTCTGAGAAGGTCAGCAAAGCGTATAGCACAGATCTCGAAAATCTGTTCTGAAAGTTCTCAAGTCCCGGTGGAGGTTGCCGATAACCTTCATCAGGACTCGTGTCTGAACGTATAAAAGGAACCCCCATGTCCAGTTTGATTAACAGCGCCATGAGTGGCCTCAGTGCTGCGCAGTCGGCACTCAATACCGTCAGTAATAATATTTCAAGCTACAACGTGGCAGGTTATACCCGCCAGACTACCATTCTGGGCGCATCAAACAGCACCCTGACCGGCGGCGGCTGGGTGGGTAACGGGGTCTATGTCTCCGGCGTTCAGCGTGAATATGATGCGTTTATTACCAACCAGCTGCGCGCGGCGCAGAACCAGAGCAGCGGCCTGACCACGCGCTACCAGCAGATGTCGAAAATTGACGACGTGCTGTCGGATACCACGAACTCGCTTTCTGCCAACCTCCAGGATTTCTTTAAAAGCCTGCAAACGCTGGTGAGTAACGCAGAAGATCCGGCTGCACGCCAGACGGTACTCGGGAAGGCAGATGGTCTGGTAAACCAGTTCAAAACTAACGATCAATATCTCCGCGATCAGGATGCGCAGGTCAATACGGCGATTTCTACCAGCGTCGATCAGATCAATAACTATGCGAAGCAGATTGCCAACCTTAACGATCAGATTTCCCGGCTGACTGGCGTAGGGGCGGGCGCATCCCCGAACGAACTGCTCGATCAGCGCGATCAGCTGGTGAGTGAGCTGAACAAAATTGTCGGTGTGGACGTGACCGTACAGGACAGCGGCACCTACAACATCTCTATCGCCAACGGCTACACCCTGGTACAGGGCAGCAACGCCAGCCAGTTGGCTGCGGTGAAATCCAGCGCGGACCCTGCACGTACAACGATTGCGTATGTGGATGCCGCAGCAGGCAACGTGGAGATCTCAGAAAAACAGATCACCACGGGGTCGCTTGGGGGGCTGTTAACGTTCCGTTCTCAGGATCTGGATCAGGCGCGAAATACGCTTAACCAGATGGCGCTGGCGTTTGCGGATGCCATGAATACCCAGCACCAGGCGGGCTTTGATGCCAACGGGGACCCAGGCGGCAAGCTGTTTGATTTTGGCTCCCCGGCAGTGCTGAGTAACGGTAAGAACACCGGAAGCGCGTCCGTGACGGCAACGATGACGGACAGTACCAAGGTCCAGGCGACAAACTACAAAGTTGAGTATAACGGTACTGACTGGACCATCACCCGTCTGTCAGACAACACCAGCTTCACGGCTATGCCGGATACCAGCGGTAATCTGTCGTTTGATGGCCTCAACGTCAACATTAGCGGCTCGGCCAATAATAAAGACAGCTTTATCGTGAAGCCGGTGAATGACGTTATCGTGAATATGGACGTTGCGATCAGCGACGAATCCAAACTGGCGATGGCTTCCGCGCAAGGAAGCGGAGAAAGCGACAATACCAATGGCCAAAAGCTGCTGGATTTGCAGAGCGCCAAGCTGGTGGGGGGGAACAAAACCTTTAACGATGCTTATGCCGCGCTGGTCAGTACGGTGGGCAGCACCACGGCGTCGCTGAAAACCAGCAGCGAAACCAAAGTTAACGTTGTTACGCAGCTGACCAAACAACAGCAGTCAATCTCCGGGGTTAACCTGGATGAAGAGTATGGCAACCTGCAACGCTATCAGCAGTACTATCTGGCGAATGCGCAGGTGCTGCAAACGGCGAGCACGCTGTTTGATGCATTGATCAATATCCGCTAAGGCTGAGGCATAAAAAATGCGTATTAGTACTCAAATGATGTATGAGCAAAGCATGCGCGGCGTGACGAACTCCCAAAGCCTCTGGCTCAGCTACGGCGAGCAGATGTCTACGGGGAAGCGTATCAACCGTCCGTCTGACGATCCGATTGCCGCTTCGCAGGCCGTTGTGCTCTCTCAGGCCCAAACGCAAAATAGCCAGTATGCGCTGGCGCGCTCCTTCGCTACGACGAAAGTCTCGCTGGAAGAAAACGTGTTATCGCAAGTGACAACCGCTATCCAGGCTGCTCAGGAAAAGATTGTCAATGCGGGCAACGGTACGTTAAGTGACGATGACCGCGCTTCGCTGGCAACGAACCTGCAAGGTATTCGCGATCAGCTCATGAACCTGGCTAACAGCACGGACGGTAACGGTCGCTATATTTTTTCCGGTTACAAAACCGAAGCGGCGGCTTTCGACCAGGCTACGGGTGATTATAAGGGCGGCGGAACGCCAATCAGCCAGCAGGTTGACTCTGCGCGCACGATGCAAATCAGCCATACGGGCACTGAAGTTTTCGATAGCTTCACCAGCAATGCGAAGCCAGAGCCAGATGGTAGTACGCCGGAAACGAATTTGTTCAAGATCCTCGACTCCGCAATTGAAGCGCTGAATAAGCCGATTGGCGATGACGAAACGAAGGCTGAAGCATTTACGGCGGCTATTGATAAAGCCAACCGTGGCCTGAGCAACTCCCTCAACAACGTGCTGACCGTGCGCGCCGACCTCGGCATCAAGCTGGATGAGCTGGGCAAGCTGGACGCTCTGGGTGAAGACCGCGCGCTGGGTCAGACGCAGCAGATGAGTAACCTGGTTGACGTGGACTGGAACTCGGTGATTTCGTCCTACACCATGCAGCAGGCGGCGTTGCAGGCCTCGTATAAAGCCTTTAGCGATATGCAGGGTATGTCTTTGTTCCAGATGAACAAATAAGACTCTGACCTGTTTGACATGTCTTGAAACTGGGCATGTTTTGACTGCCCAACCCGTCCGGGTTGGGCATTTTTTTTACACACGTTCTGCCTGTGCGGACACCACCCGGGCGCTTTCAATCACTCTGATAGCCAGCGCAATGGCACCACACAGGGTTGCCAGAGCCACCACGCCAGACCAGCCTGCCAGCGTATAGATATTGCTGCCTAATGCCGAACCCAGCGCCATTCCGATGAAAATGACGGTAAACAGCAGGGCGTTCAGGCGTCCGCGGGCCTGCGGCTCAAGGCTGTAGACCAGGTTCTGGTGCGCCACGAGGCTGGACTGCAAACCGAGATCAAAACCGACCGCGGAGAGGGCAATCAGGAGCAACTGGCCGTGTACACCCAGGGCTGGCATCAGGAACATCAGGGCAAACGAGAGGGTCACCAGCGCGGCACCCAGTTGGGTCACTTTACCGGCGCCCAGCTTATCGGCCAGACCGCCTGCCAGCGGTGCGGCCAGCGCGCCTGCGGCTCCGGCAATACCAAAACCACCCGCCACGGCGCTGCCAAGGTGATACCGTTCCAGCAGCATGACCGCCAGCGTCGACCAGAATGCACTAAAGGCAATCGACAGAAAACCCTGAGCCAGCGCAGCCCGACGCAGCTCCGGGTAGCGACGCCAGAGGTGTTCCATGGAGCGCATCAGTGCCGGGTAGCTCAGCGTGGAATGAACGGCGAAGCGGGGAAGTACGGCCCACATCACCACGCCGATAAAGGCAATGCTTGCGGCGGCCAGCTGATACATCACTCGCCAGCCAAAGGCTTCACCCACCACGCCGCTCACGGTTCTGGAGAGCAAAATCCCCAGCAGCAGGCCGGTCATCACCGTGCCGACCGTTTTTCCCTGTTTGCCTTCCGGCGCGAGGATCGCTGCGGCCGGGACAATATCCTGCGCCATGGTGGCGGCCATGCCAATCAGCAGGCTGGTGAGCAGCAGGGAATGCAGTTGTCCAGTCAGGCTACAACCCAGCAGGAACAGCGCCAGAGCTGCACTTTTTATCAGGATCAACGTTCTGCGGTCATAACGATCGCCGAGCGGGAGCAGAAACAGGATGCCTAAGGCATAACCCGCCTGGGTGAGCGTCGGGACCATGCCCATGCCTTCGATGCTCAGGTGCAGGTCTGAGCCCATCAGCGGCAGCAGAGGCTGGGCATAATAGATGGATGCCACGCTGAAGCCCGCACCGAGCGCCAGCATTAAGATTACCCAGCGGCTTACGGCCCGGGTGGCGGTTGTGTTCATAAGATGTTCCTCATTCGTCGTGTGCGGCTATTTTTTATCAGTACGCCTTGCGACGGTAGCGGGCGCGGTGGTAAAACGCTTATACGTGTAGCGTATAGGTGCAAATGATATGAAACGGACTGAGCGTATAGATCGTGTAGAACTGATGCGAACCTTTGTTCGCATTGTGGAGGCGGGGTCCCTTTCTGCGGCGGCACGTCAGCTGGCAACAACCCAGGCCACGGTGAGCCGACGGTTGCAGTCGCTCGAGACCATGCTGGGCGTGCGCCTGATGCTGCGCACAACCCATACGACACGGCTGACCGATGACGGTGAACGCTGCTATCAGCATGCCAGACGGGTGATTGACAGCTGGCTGGCGCTGGAAGACGAGGTGGGGCAGACGGAAGATGAACCGGTCGGGGTGCTGAGGGTGCGCGCCCCTCACGCGTTTGGCCAGGATCAGCTACTAAAACCGTTAACCGAATTTTTGCAGCGCTATCCGCTACTCTCAATCGAATGGATGCTTAACGATCGCTCGGTTGATTTCCTAGGCGACAACCTTGACTGTGCTATTCGGGTGGGCGTGGAAGTCGATCCGGCAACCGTGTCTGTGCTACTGGCTGAAGTGCCGCGCTCGGTGGTAGCGTCACCGGCACTCCTGGCCCGTTTTCCCGCGGTTAACACGCCGGACGATCTGCAACATCTCCCCTGGATTGCCATCAGCTCTTTTTATCAACGCCATGTGGAGCTCTTCCACGAGGCAACACCCACCCAGGCGAGAGTTACCATTACGCCACGCCTGAGTACCGACAGCCTGTATGTAGCGCGCAATACGGCACTCACCGGGCTAGGCGTGGCGGTGGTATCCAGCTGGACGGTACAGGATGATATTCGGGAAGGGCGACTGGTGCATTTACTGCCAGAGTGGCAGCCAGCAGCGCTACCGGTACATCTGGTTTATCCCTGGTCACGCTATTATCCGGCGCGCTTGCGGCGTTTTCTGGAGCTGATGCGGCAGATAATGCCGGAGGTCACCGGGATGAGAAAGCCCCTGCAACAGCCATAAAAAAGCCGACCCGAAGGTCGGCTTTCAGTCTTAGCGTGCGTTATTCAACAGGCTGAGGACGAGTAGCTGGGGCAGTAGCCATGTGCGTCGCACTGTGACCACCGGCAGCACCTTTACCTTCGAAGTTGAATTCCGGACGAACCCAGTCACTATGGCGTGGTGCTTCAGGCACGTACTCAGGTGCCGGGGCACGAGTCATTGGCGCGGTAGCAATGTGAGCAGGCGCTACAGCTTCAACGATCTCAACCGGCTCAGATTTCACTTCAGGCGCTTTGACCTCTTCGACAACAGGTTCAACCTGAATCTCGACGTCCTGAACAACCTCTTCCGTCACCGTTTCGACGGCAACGTCTGCGGGCTCTTCTGCTGCGGATACAGGCTTAGCGTCTTCCGCGACTTCTTCAGCCACCACGGTATCTTCTTCGGCAATGATCTGCGGTGCGGCATCAACCGGCGCAGCAATCACTTCAGGATGGGTCGTTTCCACTTCCACAGCCTGCGGCGGCGCTGTTTCAACAACCTGCGGTTCGACCACGGTTGCCGCTTCAGTCACGACGTCTTCCACCGCGACGACCGGTGCAATCACCTCTTCGGTAACAGCCTGTTCTTCAACAGCCTGCTCCGGACGTGCAACCGGATAACGGATCCAGACTTTACCGGATGCCATCTCAGGTGACGCGCACGCCACGGTCATTGGCATTGGAGACTGGGTCGGGTAACGCTCGTCACGATAACGACGGCGACGCTGACCGCTCACGCGCAGATGGCGTGGAGAACGGCGGGAGCGACGCGGCATACCTGCGTTATCACGGTTTTCGCTGCTTTCGTCCTGCTCAACCTGATTTTCCACTACGGCTGGCAGGTCAACTTTCGCAACCTGAGTGCCCGTTGTGCTTTCAGCCGCTTCAACCGCGATAACGTCGTTTTCTTCGGCCTGAACAACACCCACACGTACTTTCTGGGTCAGCTGGCGCTGCTTACGACGCGGCATAACCTGAGTACGCTCTTCCTGCTCAGTGTCCTGCTGTTCTACAGGCGCTTCGCGATTCAGGTTTTTGACTTCCTGCTGAGCCTGGCGTTTGTCATCGTTACGACGACGGTTACGCTCGCGGCGAGGCTGCTGCTCGTCACGCTGTTTGCTCTTCTCGGACTCATCGCCCGCCTGCTGGCGAATCTCACGATCTTCAACGTTCTGCTGTTGCTTCTCGCGACGGTTGCGACGGTTGTCCTCGCGCTGTTCACGACCTTCGTTGTTATCGGAACGATTATCACGGCGCTCATTACGATCGCCACGGTCGTTGCGGTCACGACGGTTGTTCTGACGCTTACGACGGTCCTGCTGACGCTCTGGTTTCGCTTCTTTTGGCGCTTCTTTCGGCTCCTCAGGCTGAACTTCTTCGGCGGCAAACATTTTTTTCAGCGCACCGATGATGCGGCTCAGGAGACCAGGCTGCTCAGGCTGCGCTTTTGGCGCGGCAGGAGCCACTTTCTGCACAGCAGGTTTTTCCGCTGGTTTTTCCAGCGTCGCTTCTGGCGGTGCTTCCGGCATGATGAAGGTCGCTAAAGCTGGCTGCTCAGGCAGTTTACGCTCGGCAGGCTCTTCATCAGACGGCAGCGCCATTTCTTCTTCATGCAGCTTCGGCAGCAGGTAGCTGAGGGTGCTTGTCTCTTCGCCTTTGCGCACGCGCAGCACGTGATAGTGCGGGGTTTGCATCTCGTCGTTTGGCACGATGATGCAGCGAACGCCGCCCTGACGCGCTTCGATTGCGCTCACCGCTGCACGTTTTTCGTTCAGCAGGTAGGAGGCAATCGGCACCGGAACAATAGCGTGAACCTCTTTGGTGTTCTCTTTCAGCGCTTCTTCTTCAATCAGACGCAGAATAGAGAGGGAGAGAGATTCATTGTCACGAACGGTACCTGTACCGGAACAGCGCGGGCAGACGTGATGGCTGGACTCACCCAGAGACGGGCTGAGGCGCTGACGGGACATCTCCAGCAGGCCAAAGCGAGAAATATGGCTGATCTGGATACGCGCGCGATCCTGGCGCACCGCTTCACGCAGACGGTTTTCAACCGCACGCTGGTGGCGAACCGGGGTCATGTCGATGAAGTCGATAACGATCAGACCACCCAGGTCGCGCAGGCGGAGCTGGCGGGCGATTTCATCAGCGGCTTCAAGGTTGGTGTTGAAGGCGGTCTCTTCGATGTCGCCGCCGCGGGTTGCTCGCGCGGAGTTGATGTCGATGGCGGTCAACGCTTCGGTGGTATCGATAACGATAGAACCGCCGGACGGCAGACGCACTTCACGCTGGAAGGCAGACTCGATCTGGGATTCAATCTGATAATGGCTGAACAGCGGGATTTCACCGGTGTACAGTTTAATTTTGCTGGTGAAATCCGGGCGACCCAGCGCGGCGATGTGCTGGCGAGCCAGCTCAAGCACTTTCGGGTTATCAATCAGAATTTCACCGATGTCCTGACGCAGATAATCACGGAAGGCACGCACGATGACGTTGCTTTCCTGGTGGATCAGGAACGGCGCAGCACGGCTTTCTGCCGCTTTCTTGATGGCTTCCCAGTGTTTCAGGCGGAAGCTCAGGTCCCACTGCAACGCTTCGGCAGATTTGCCAACGCCTGCGGTGCGCACGATAAGGCCCATGCCGTCTGGCAGTTCAAGACTTGCCAGTGCTTCTTTCAGCTCGGTACGGTCATCGCCTTCGATACGGCGAGAGATGCCACCCGCACGCGGGTTGTTTGGCATCAATACCAGATAGCTTCCTGCCAGACTGATAAAGGTGGTCAGCGCGGCGCCTTTGTTGCCACGCTCTTCTTTATCGATCTGGACGATAACTTCCTGACCTTCACGCAGAACATCTTTGATGTTCGGACGGCCATGGGAGTTGTAGTTTGCAGGAAAATATTCGCGGGCGATTTCTTTGAGAGGAAGGAAACCGTGACGCTCAGCACCGTAATCGACAAATGCAGCTTCAAGGCTTGGTTCAATGCGGGTGATTTTGCCTTTGTAAATGTTCGCTTTTTTCTGTTCGTGTCCAGGACTTTCGATATCCAGATCGTACAGGCGCTGCCCATCCACAAGGGCGACACGCAACTCTTCTTGCTGAGTTGCGTTGATTAACATTCTTTTCATCGTAACTTACTCGTTATTCTTACATTGACGACAAAGCTGCGGGCAAGGTGACGCTTTCCGGGGTATGAACCGATGGCCTCGTGTCTATTCACGTCGCCAACCTCACGGTTGTCGCTCGCTTAAGAGGCGCAGAGTGTCGGTTGCCTGTATTTCATAGGGAAACACAGCGCAATTATCAGGGGAATTGCCTGGGAAAACTCTCCAGAGAACAATCCTTATACCGGGAAGTACTGCAACCCGCAGCCCGCTAACTGCCTGAAAGATCAATACGTCTTACGCCATTGCTGCGTGGATGATCGGTCAGACAAAATTGGTCATTCCGTCGACATCCTTACAAAACCCGGATTTAACGCGGAAAACGGATTCATTATTCCACTGCTCGCCGGGTTATAGCAAGATGACTTTTACCAATTATCACCCGGTTACTCACAGTTTCTTCACTTCAACGGGGTGATTGGTTTAATAACCACCAAATCGATTGCGCGAAAGGAGAGTGGTCCGGATAAAAGTAAATATAAGCATAGAAAAATGAGTGGCGCTAATGTCAGACGCTATTTAGAATCGCCAACCATGAAAACAGAGACTCCAGCCGTAAAAATGGTTGCCATCGCCGACGACGAGGCGGGGCAACGTATCGATAATTTTTTGCGCACCCAATTGAAGGGTGTGCCAAAAAGTATGATTTATCGCATCTTGCGTAAGGGTGAGGTGCGGGTGAACAAAAAACGTGTGAAGCCCGAGTACAAGCTCGAGGCGGGCGATGAAGTCCGCATTCCACCGGTACGTGTTGCAGAGCGTGAAGAAGAGGTCGTTTCTCCGAAGCTGCAAAAAGTCGCGGCCCTGAGTGACGTTATCCTTTATGAGGACGACCACATTCTGGTGCTGAATAAACCGTCCGGAACGGCGGTACACGGGGGGAGCGGTCTGAGCTTCGGCGTGATCGAAGGTTTACGTGCGCTGCGCCCGGAAGCGCGTTTCCTCGAACTGGTTCACCGTCTTGACCGTGATACCTCAGGCGTGCTGCTGGTGGCGAAAAAACGTTCTGCACTGCGTTCCCTGCATGAACAGCTGCGCGAAAAAGGGATGCAGAAAGATTATCTGGCGCTGGTGCGCGGCCAGTGGCAGTCCCACGTGAAAGTGGTGCAGGCGCCGCTGCTGAAAAATATTCTGCAAAGCGGTGAGCGCATTGTTCGTGTTAATCAGGAAGGGAAACCGTCTGAGACGCGATTTAAAGTAGAAGAGCGCTACGAATTCGCCACGCTGGTGCGCTGTAGTCCGGTGACGGGGCGTACTCACCAGATTCGCGTCCATACCCAGTTCGCAGGCCATCCGATTGCGTTCGACGATCGCTATGGCGATCGCGAGTTTGATAAGCAGTTGGCGGGTACGGGGCTGTCGCGTCTGTTCCTGCATGCGGCAGCGCTGAAGTTTACCCATCCTAATACCGGTGAAGTTATCCGTATTGAAGCGCCGCTGGATGATCAGTTGAAACGCTGCCTGAAAGTTCTGCGCGGTTGATTATGTGCCGGGTGGCGCTGCGCTTACCCGGCCTACGAAATCCGTAGGCCCATGCAAGCGAAGCGCCGCTGGGCAAAAATCACATCGTCAGCGGATTACACTCTTCTCGCCTTAACATCTGGCACAGCGCAATCAGCGGCAACCCCACCAGCGTGTTGGGATCCCGCCCGTCCAGCTTGTCGAACAGTGCAATTCCCAGCCCTTCACTTTTGAAACTCCCTGCGCAGTTCAGAGGACGTTCCCGACGTACGTAATCCATAATCTCCTCCTCGCTGAGATGACGGAAGTGCACATCAAATGGCTCACACTCGGTTTGCAGATGACCGGAGGCCGAATTATAAAGCGCCAGGCCGGTATAAAAGGTCACGATACTGCCTCGCGCACGCAAAAGCTGCTGGTAGGCGTTTTCTTCCGTATGCGGTTTACCGGTGATTTCGCCGTCCAGCACACAAACCTGATCGGAGCCTATAATCAGATGAGCGGGGTAACGTACGGCCAGCGACTGTGCTTTCTCTTTCGCGAGACGGGTCACCAGATGACGCGGTGACTCGCCCGGCTGTGGCGTTTCATCCACCTCCGGCGCGGCGCATTCAAACGGGATCCCGAGCTTTTCCAGCAGCATTCGGCGATAAGGTGAAGTGGAAGCAAGGACGAGATTTGGCATATTTTTATCACCAGATATAGCGTATCGATGCCAGCCATTTTAAACTACAGGCCGCAATGTGTGCGAATAATTGGCAAAAGGCAGCTCTGGTTGCCTTTTTCTTTGACTCTATGACGTTACAAAGTTAATATGCGCGCCCTATGCAAAAGGTAAAATTACCCCTGACTCTTGATCCGGTTCGTACGGCTCAAAAACGCCTCGATTACGAAGGAATCTATTCTTCCGATCAGGCTGAGCGTATTGCCGAATCCGTAGTCAGTGTGGACAGTGATGTAGAGTGCTCCATGTCGTTCGCTATCGACAACCAGCGCCTCGCCGTTTTAACCGGTGATGCAAAGGTGACGGTAACGCTCAAATGTCAGCGCTGCGGGAAACCGTTTGTACAGCATGTTCACACAACGTATTGTTTCAGTCCGGTTCGTTCTGACGAACAGGCTGAAGCACTCCCGGAAGCGTATGAACCGATTGAGGTTAACGAATTCGGTGAAATCGATCTTCTGGCGCTGGTTGAAGATGAAGTCATCCTCTCCCTGCCAGTCGTTCCGGTGCATGATTCTGAACACTGTGAAGTGTCCGAGGCGGACATGGTCTTTGGGGAACTGCCTGATGAAGCGCAAAAACCAAATCCATTTGCCGTATTAGCCAGCTTAAAGCGTAAGTAATTGAGGAGTAAGGTCCATGGCCGTACAACAGAATAAACCAACCCGTTCCAAACGTGGCATGCGTCGTTCCCATGACGCGCTGACCGCAGTTACCAGCCTGTCTGTAGACAAGACTTCTGGTGAGAAACACCTGCGTCACCACATCACCGCTGACGGTTTCTACCGCGGCCGCAAGGTTATCACTAAGTAATCACGCGTCAGCGTGATTAGGCTTAGTGAGGAACTTCCCCGTGAAAACGGGGAGTTTACCGAACCAGGCTGCGACGATACCTTGACACGTCTAACCCTGGCGTTAGATGTCATGGGGGGAGATTTTGGCCCTACCGTGACAGTGCCTGCAGCATTGCAGGCACTGAATTCTAATTCGCAACTCACACTTCTTTTAGTCGGTAATCCCGACACAATCACGCCATTACTTGCAAAAGCTGACTTTGAACAACGTTCGCGTCTGCAGATTATTCCTGCGCAGTCAGTTATTGCCAGTGATGCCCGGCCATCGCAGGCTATTCGTAATAGCCGCGGCAGCTCTATGCGAATGGCGCTGGAGCTGGTGAAAGAAGGGCGAGCGCAGGCTTGCGTCAGCGCGGGAAATACTGGCGCGCTGATGGGGCTGTCGAAATTATTGCTCAAGCCGATTGAGGGCATTGAGCGTCCGGCGCTGGTGACGGTGTTACCGCATCAGCAGAAGGGCAAAACGGTGGTGCTCGATCTGGGCGCTAACGTAGATTGTGATAGTACAATGCTGGCTCAGTTTGCCGTGATGGGGTCGGTGCTGGCAGAAGACGTGGTCGGGATTACCAATCCCCGCGTTGCGTTATTGAATATTGGTGAAGAAGAGACCAAAGGCCTGGACAGTATCCGCGACGCTGCGGAAATACTCAAACAGGTTCCCTCCATCAACTATATTGGTTATCTCGAAGCCAATGAGTTGCTGACGGGCAAAACGGATGTATTAGTGTGTGATGGCTTCACCGGAAACGTGACGTTGAAGACCATGGAAGGGGTCGTACGAATGTTCCTTTCTCTGCTGAAATCGCAGGGAGAAGGTAAAAAAAGGTCCTGGTGGCTGATTTTATTAAAGCGTTGGTTACAAAAAAGCCTGACGCGGCGATTCAGTCACCTCAACCCCGACCAGTATAATGGCGCCTGTCTGTTAGGATTGCGCGGCATCGTGATTAAGAGTCATGGCGCCGCCAATCAGCGAGCATTTACCGTCGCGATTGAACAGGCAGTGCAGGCGGTGCAGCGACAAGTCCCTCAGAGGATTGCCGCTCGCCTGGGATCTGTATTAGCTAAAAGTGACTGAGCGTACATGTATACGAAGATTTTAGGTACCGGCAGCTACCTGCCAAAACAAGTGCGTACCAACGCCGATCTTGAAAAAATGGTAGATACGTCTGACGAGTGGATTGTCACGCGCACAGGTATCCGTGAACGTCGTATCGCCGCGCCAGACGAAACTGTGTCCACCATGGGCTACGAAGCCGCTCAGCGAGCACTTGAGATGGCTGGCATTGATAAAGAACAGATCGGGCTTATTGTGGTGGCGACAACATCTGCCACGCATGCCTTCCCAAGCGCAGCGTGCCAGGTGCAGAACATGCTCGGCATCAAAGGCTGCCCGGCATTTGATGTTGCAGCGGCGTGCGCGGGTTTCACCTATGCGCTGAGCATCGCCGATCAGTATGTTAAATCGGGTGCCGTAAAATATGCGCTGGTGATCGGTGCTGATGTGCTGGCGCGTACCTGCGATCCAACCGATCGCGGCACAATCATTATTTTTGGCGATGGCGCGGGCGCGGTGCTGCTGGGGCAGTCCGAAGAACCAGGCATCATCTCCACGCACCTGCACGCTGACGGTCGCTACGGCGAGCTGTTAACGCTGCCTAACGCCGATCGCGTTAATCCGGACAGTTCGATTTACCTGACAATGGCGGGTAATGAAGTGTTCAAGGTGGCCGTGACCGAACTCGCTCACATTGTTGATGAGACGCTGGAAGCGAACAATCTGGATCGCGCCGCACTCGACTGGCTGGTACCGCATCAGGCTAACCTGCGTATTATCAGCGCGACGGCGAAGAAGTTGGGCATGTCTATGGATAACGTTGTGGTGACGCTTGATCGCCACGGCAACACCTCTGCGGCATCTGTACCGTGCGCATTTGACGAAGCGGTACGCGATGGACGAATTAAACGGGGCCAACTGGTCTTGCTTGAAGCCTTTGGTGGCGGGTTCACCTGGGGTTCCGCGCTGGTTCGTTTCTAGGATAAGGATTAAAAAATGACGCAATTTGCTTTTGTGTTCCCGGGACAGGGCTCACAAACTGTTGGGATGTTGTCTGAAATGGCAGCAAACTATCCGGTTATTGAAGAGACTTTCCGTGAAGCTTCTGACGCGCTGGGTTATGATCTGTGGGCGCTGACCCAGCAGGGCCCAGCTGAAGAGCTGAACAAAACCTGGCAGACTCAACCGGCACTGCTGGCAGCCTCCGTCGCATTGTGGCGCGTATGGCAGCAGCAGGGCGGCAAAACGCCGGCGCTGATGGCGGGTCATAGCCTGGGTGAATACTCTGCGCTGGTCTGCGCAGGGGTGATTGCCTTCGCTGACGCGGTCCGTCTGGTTGAATTGCGTGGTAAGTTTATGCAGGAAGCGGTGCCAGAAGGCACGGGCGGCATGTTTGCCATCATCGGTCTGGATGATGCTTCTATTGCTAAAGCCTGTGAAGAATCTGCTGAAGGTCAGGTCGTTTCTCCGGTAAACTTTAACTCGCCAGGCCAGGTAGTTATCGCGGGTCATAAAGAAGCGGTTGAGCGTGCAGGCGCTGCCTGTAAAGCTGCGGGTGCAAAACGTGCACTGCCGCTGCCGGTGAGCGTGCCGTCTCACTGTGCGCTGATGAAGCCCGCTGCCGATAAGCTGGCAGTTGAGCTGGAAAAAATGACCTTTAACGCACCGACGATTTCCGTTGTGAATAACGTTGATGTGAAGTGCGAAACCGCGCCGGAGGCTATCCGTAACGCGCTGGTTCGCCAGCTCTACAGCCCAGTTCAGTGGACCAAAACCGTTGAATTTATGGCGTCTCAGGGCGTTGAACATCTGTATGAAGTCGGTCCAGGTAAGGTACTTACCGGTCTGACAAAACGTATTGTAGACACCCTGACTGCCTCGGCGATTAACGAGCCGGAAGCAATGAAAGCGGCACTCTCGCAATAAAAGAGGAATACCATGAGTTTTGAAGGAAAAATTGCCCTGGTGACCGGCGCAAGCCGCGGTATCGGGCGTGCTATTGCTGAAACACTGGTTGCGCGCGGCGCGACGGTGATCGGGACTGCGACCAGCGAGAATGGCGCACAGGCCATCAGCGAGTATCTGGGTGCGAACGGCAAAGGTCTGGTACTGAATGTGACTGAACCAGCATCTATCGAATCTGTTCTGGAAAATATTCGCGCAGAGTTTGGCGAAGTGGATATTCTGGTCAATAATGCCGGGATCACTCGCGACAACCTGTTGATGCGAATGAAAGATGATGAGTGGAACGATATTATCGAAACCAACCTGTCATCGGTATTCCGTCTGTCAAAAGCGGTAATGCGCGCTATGATGAAAAAGCGTCATGGACGTATTATCACTGTAGGTTCTGTGGTTGGTACCATGGGAAATGCTGGTCAGGCTAACTACGCTGCGGCGAAAGCAGGTCTGATCGGTTTCAGTAAGTCGCTGGCGCGCGAAGTCGCGTCCCGCGGAATTACTGTAAACGTTGTTGCTCCGGGCTTTATTGAAACGGACATGACGCGTGCGCTGACCGATGATCAGCGTGCGGGTACGCTGGCGGCAGTTCCAGCGGGTCGTCTTGGCGACCCTAAAGAAATCGCCAGCGCGGTTGCATTTTTAGCCTCTGACGAAGCGGGTTACATCACTGGTGAAACCCTCCACGTCAACGGCGGGATGTACATGGTTTAATCACGATCGAAAATATTTGCGTTATTTGGGCAAATGGCCTCAAAATAACGTAAAATCGTGGTAAGACCTGCCGGGATTTAGTTGCAAATTTTTCAACATTTTATACACTACGAAAACCATCGCGAAAGCGAGTTTTGATAGGAAATTTAAGAGTATGAGCACTATCGAAGAACGCGTTAAGAAAATTATCGGCGAACAGCTGGGCGTTAAGCAGGAAGAAGTTGTGAACTCCGCTTCCTTTGTTGAAGACCTGGGCGCAGATTCTCTTGACACCGTTGAGCTGGTAATGGCTCTGGAAGAAGAGTTTGATACTGAGATTCCGGACGAAGAAGCTGAGAAAATCACCACCGTTCAGGCTGCCATTGATTACATCAACGGTCACCAGGCGTAAGTGAACATCTCCAGGCGGTCATTCGACCGCCTGAGTTTTATCTTTTGTAGTCCCACGAATCTCTTTTTTTATCCCTCCCTGGAGGACAAACGTGTCTAAGCGTCGTGTAGTTGTGACCGGACTTGGCATGTTGTCTCCTGTCGGCAATACCGTAGAGTCCACCTGGAAAGCTCTCCTTGCCGGTCAGAGCGGCATCAGCCTAATCGACCATTTCGATACTAGCGCCTATGCAACGAAATTTGCTGGCTTAGTAAAGGATTTTAACTGTGAAGAGATCATCTCGCGCAAAGAACAGCGCAAGATGGATGCCTTCATTCAATATGGAATTGTCGCTGGCGTTCAGGCCATGCAGGATTCTGGCCTTGAGATTACGGAAGAGAACGCTACCCGTATCGGCGCTGCTATCGGCTCCGGGATTGGCGGTCTTGGCCTGATCGAGGAAAACCATACATCTCTGGTGAATGGCGGCCCGCGTAAAATCAGCCCGTTCTTCGTTCCGTCTACGATTGTAAACATGGTGGCAGGTCACCTGACCATTATGTTCGGCCTGCGTGGCCCAAGCATCTCAATCGCGACAGCCTGTACGTCTGGCGTGCATAACATCGGCCAGGCCGCGCGTATCATCGCGTACGGCGATGCAGATGCTATGGTTGCGGGCGGTGCTGAAAAAGCCAGTACCCCGCTGGGCGTCGGTGGCTTCGGTGCAGCGCGAGCGCTCTCTACCCGAAACGATAATCCTCAGGCGGCGAGCCGTCCGTGGGATAAAGACCGTGACGGTTTCGTGCTGGGTGACGGTGCAGGCATGATCGTACTGGAAGAGTACGAACACGCGAAAAAACGTGGCGCGAAAATTTATGCTGAAGTTGTTGGCTTTGGCATGAGCAGCGATGCTTACCACATGACGTCTCCTCCAGAGAACGGCGCAGGTGCTGCGCTGGCGATGGAAAACGCCATCCGTGATGCGGGCATTACGCCGGCACAGATTGGCTACGTTAACGCGCACGGGACATCTACCCCTGCGGGCGATAAAGCAGAAGCGCAGGCGGTTAAGTCTATCTTCGGCGAATCTGCCAGCCGTGTACTGGTGAGCTCCACGAAATCCATGACCGGTCACCTCCTGGGTGCGGCGGGTGCAGTAGAATCAATCTACTCTATTCTCGCGCTGCGCGATCAGGCTGTACCGCCAACCATCAACCTGGATAATCCAGATGAAGGTTGCGATCTGGACTTCGTTCCCCACGAAGCGCGCCAGGTTAGCGGTATGGAGTACACCCTGTGTAACTCCTTCGGCTTCGGTGGGACTAACGGTTCTCTGATCTTCAAAAAGGTCTGAGTCTGGTTAGTCGCTGACGATAATAAAGGTCCGCTTGCCGGGCCTTTTTTATTAGGTGATATCCCCTTGTCCGGCTACCCACATCCTGCCAGACTGAGCCTCCATGCATAAGGAGCCACTATGTTTTTAATTAATGGCCTTGAGCAAGAAATGCTGCCGGCAAGCGACAGGGCGACCCAGTTTGGCGATGGCTGTTTCACGACCGCGCGTATTCTCGACGGTGGCGTGTGCCTGCTCGGGGCCCATATCCTTCGTTTACAAAAAGCCTGCGAAGCATTACTGATCCCCTTCTCGCAGTGGGACATTCTTGAAAGTGAAATGCGTCGGCTGGCGTCAGAGAAAGCAAGCGGCGTCCTGAAAGTCATTATCAGCCGCGGCAGCGGTGGTCGGGGCTATAGCGGTTCTGCCTGCCAGCATCCTGCGCGGATCCTTTCCGTTTCAGATTATCCTTCCCATTACGCGCACTGGCGTGAAGAGGGCGTAGTCCTGGCGCTTAGCCCGGTACGTCTGGGGCGAAACCCGATGCTCGCTGGCATAAAACATCTTAACCGTCTTGAACAGGTGCTTATTCGTACTCATCTTGAGCAGACGGAGGCCGGGGAGGCGCTGGTTCTTGACAGCGAAGGGTACATTACGGAATGCTGTGCGGCTAATTTACTCTGGCGGAAGGGCAGTGACGTATTCACGCCTTCGCTGGAGCAGGCCGGAGTCAACGGCATTATGCGGCAATTTTGTTTGCAACAGCTGGCACGCGCAGGCTTTCGCGTTGTCGAAGTTAACGCTAAGGAAGAGGCGCTGCTGGCTGCCGAAGAAGTTGTTATCTGCAATGCGCTGATGCCCGTTGTCCCCGTTCGCGCTTATGACCGCAAGTGCTGGTCATCCCGCGAGCTGTTCCAGTTTCTGGCCCCGTTATGTGAGCAAACCAGGTAGTCATGAAGAAAATGTTACGCTTTGTCCTCCTTCTTATCGTTGCGTTCGGAATCGCTGGCGGAGCGGGAGTGTGGAAAGTCCGTCAGCTGGCTGAAAGTCAGATCCTGATTAAAGACGAGACGATTTTTACCCTGAAAGCGGGGACCGGGCGGCAGGCGCTTGGTCAGCAGCTGTATGACGACAAAATTATCAATCGTCCACGCGTATTCCAGTGGCTGCTGCGTATTCAGCCGGACCTGTCCCATTTCAAGGCCGGTACCTATCGTTTCACCCCTGGCATGACCGTGCGCGAGATGCTGCAACTGCTGGAGAGTGGTAAAGAAGCCCAGTTCCCATTGCGTTTTGTGGAAGGTATGCGTCTGAGCGATTATCTCAGGCAACTGCGTGACGCGCCGTACATCAAGCATACGCTGAAAGATGACCGCTACCAGACCGTGGCAGACGCCTTAAAATTCGAACATCCCGAGTGGGTGGAAGGCTGGTTCTGGCCCGATACGTGGATGTATACGGCAGGCACGACGGATGTGGCAATTCTGAAGCGCGCGCACAACAAAATGGTCGCGGCGGTAGACGCTGCGTGGAAAGGGCGAGCAGAGGGCCTGCCTTATAAAGATCAAAACCAGTTCATGACGATGGCCTCGATCATCGAGAAAGAGACGGCCGTTGCTGCCGAACGTGACCAGGTTGCCTCGGTGTTTATTAACCGTCTGCGCATCGGCATGCGTTTGCAAACCGATCCTACCGTCATCTACGGCATGGGCGAAAACTACAACGGCAGGATTTCCAGAAAAGATCTGGAAACGCCAACGGCGTATAATACCTACGTGATTAGCGGCCTGCCGCCTGGACCGATTGCGACGCCGAGTGAAGCATCGTTGAAGGCCGCCGCGCACCCGGCCAAAACGCCGTATCTCTATTTTGTGGCTGACGGAAAAGGGGGGCATACGTTCAATACCAACCTGGCCAGTCACAATCGCTCCGTTCAGGACTATCTGAAGGCACTTAAGGAAAAAAATGCGCAGTAAATACATTGTCATTGAGGGACTCGAAGGGGCGGGCAAAACCACCGCCCGTAACGTGGTGGTGGATACGCTGAAATCTCTTGGCGTCGCCGACATGGTCTTCACCCGCGAGCCGGGCGGTACGCAGCTGGCGGAAAAACTGCGCAGCCTGGTTCTGGATATCAAATCCGTTGGCGATGAAGTTATTACCGACAAAGCGGAAGTGCTGATGTTCTATGCGGCGCGCGTTCAGCTGGTGGAGACGGTGATCAAACCCGCTCTGGCAGAAGGGAAATGGGTGATTGGCGATCGCCACGATCTCTCAACCCAGGCGTATCAGGGCGGTGGACGGGGTATCGATCAGGCCATGCTGGCTACGCTTTGCGACGCGGTTCTGGGCGATTTCCGTCCTGACCTGACGCTGTATCTGGACGTAACCCCTGAGGTGGGCCTGAAGCGCGCCCGTGCCCGCGGCGAACTGGACCGCATTGAACAGGAGTCTTTTGATTTCTTTAACCGCACCCGTGCGCGTTATCTGGAACTGGCCGGGCAGGACAAGACCATTCGTACCATCGATGCGACGCAATCCCTTGAAGACGTTACATGTGATATTCAGCAGACCGTTACGCAGTGGCTACAGGAGCAGCAGGCATGAAATGGTATCCATGGTTGCGCCCACACTTTGAACAGCTGATCGGCAGCTATCAGGTTGGTCGGGGGCATCATGCGTTACTGATCCAGGCGCTGCCGGGAATGGGTGATGATGCGTTGATTTACGCCATCACCCGCTTTCTGATGTGCCAACAGCCGGAAGGACATAAAAGCTGCGGTAAGTGCCGGGGTTGCCAGCTCATGCAGGCGGGCACGCATCCTGACTATTACACCCTCGAACCTGAGAAGGGCAAAAATACGCTCGGTATCGACGCGGTGCGTGAGGTCAGTGAGAAACTGTACGAATATGCGCGTCTGGGGGGGGCGAAAGTGGTGTGGCTGAAAGATGCCGCGCTGCTCACGGAAGCCGCAGCCAACGCGCTGTTAAAAACCCTGGAAGAGCCGCCAGAAAACACCTGGTTTTTCCTCTCCTGCCGCGAGCCGGAACGCTTGCTGGCGACGCTGCGCAGTCGCTGCCGTCTTCACCACCTTGCTGTCCCTCAGGAATCCTGGGCACTCGCCTGGCTTGAGCGGGAAGTGACGGTGTCACAAGACGCGGCGCTCTCAGCGTTGCGCCTGTGCAGCGGTGCGCCTGCGGCTGCGCTGGCCTTATTACAGCCCGAGGTGTGGTCCCAGCGTGAAACGCTGTGTCGTGCGGTTGAATCAGCCCTCGACAGCCATGACTGGCTGAGCGTGCTGCCAGCGCTGAACAGCGATCAGGCTCCGGAACGGCTGCACTGGCTGGCCGCGCTGCTGCTGGATGCGCTCAAAATTCAGCAGGGGGCTACGCTTCTGACTAACCCTGACGTGTGGGCGCTGGTCACCACGCTGGCGAATCGCCTGTCAGGGCAGTCGCTGCACGCTATCCTTCATGATATCTGCCAGAGTCGTGAACAACTTTTGACAGTAACCGGTCTCAATCGCGAGCTTTTACTGACTGACCAGTTACTGCGTATCGAACACTACCTACAACCGGGCGTCATACCGCCGGTTTCCCACCTCTGAGAGAGACATTATGTTTTTAGTCGACTCACACTGCCATCTCGATGGCCTGGATTATCAATCCCTGCATAAAAATGTGGACGACGTGCTGGCGAAAGCCGCCGCGCGCGATGTGAAATTTTGCCTGGCCGTGGCAACCACGTTGCCGGGTTACCGCTCCATGCGTGAACTGGTAGGCGAGCGCGATAATGTCGTCTTCTCCTGCGGCGTGCATCCGCTGAATCAGGATGAAGCGTACGACGTTGAGGATTTACGCCGTCTTGCCGCAGAAGAGGGCGTAGTGGCGATGGGCGAGACCGGCCTGGACTATTTCTACACTCCGGAAACGAAACCTCGCCAGCAGGAATCCTTCCGTAACCACATCCGCATTGGCCGGGAACTGAATAAGCCGGTTATCGTTCACACCCGAGATGCGCGCGCCGACACGCTGGATATCCTGCGGGAAGAAAAGGTGACGGATTGCGGTGGCGTACTACACTGTTTTACAGAAGACAGAGAAACGGCGGGTAAGCTGCTTGATTTGGGCTTTTATATCTCGTTCTCGGGGATTGTCACGTTCCGTAATGCTGAGCAACTGCGTGATGCGGCGCGCTATGTTCCGCTGGATCGTATTCTGGTTGAAACCGATTCCCCGTACCTGGCGCCGGTGCCTCATCGTGGCAAAGAGAACCAGCCAGCGATGACCCGGGATGTCGCTGAGTATATGGCCGTTCTGAAAGGTGTCAGTATTGAAGAACTGGCTCGCGTGACAACGGAAAACTTCGCCAGCCTGTTCCATATTGACCCCGCCCGCCTACAATCTGTCTGATACACCTGTTATTTTTAGGCTCGTAATTAATAAGTAAAGCGAGTAAAGTTCACCGCCTCATTCGGGGCGGTGATGGCGTTTTTAGACACATCCAGACATGCTTTATGTAAATATCTGCAAGTTTTTTGGCCGTCTTGAACTGAAACGTGATAGCCGTCAAACAAACTCAGAGGGAATTATTTTACTCTGTGTAATAAATAAAGGGCGCTTAGATGTCCTGTCCACGGCGCGGTACTCCCCCCGGGCCAATGCGTGAAAACGTAAAAAAAAGCACAAATACTCAGGAGCACTCTCAATTATGTTTAAGAATGCATTTGCTAACCTGCAAAAGGTCGGTAAATCGCTGATGCTGCCAGTATCCGTACTGCCTATCGCAGGTATCCTGCTGGGTGTCGGTTCTGCAAACTTCAGCTGGCTGCCAGCCGTAGTTTCCCACGTGATGGCCGAAGCAGGCGGTTCTGTTTTTGCTAACATGCCGCTGATCTTCGCTATCGGTGTTGCTCTGGGCTTCACCAATAACGACGGTGTTTCCGCTCTGGCGTCCGTTGTTGCTTACGGCATCATGGTGAAAACCATGGCTGTGGTTGCGCCGCTGGTACTGCATTTGCCTGCTGAAGAGATTGCCGCTAAGCACCTGGCGGACACCGGTGTTCTCGGTGGTATCATCTCCGGTGCGATTGCAGCGTATATGTTTAACCGCTTCTATCGCATCAAGCTGCCTGAGTATCTGGGCTTCTTCGCGGGTAAACGTTTTGTGCCGATCATTTCTGGTCTGGCCGCGATTTTCACCGGTGTCGTCCTGTCCTTCATCTGGCCACCAATCGGTACGGCAATCCAGACCTTCTCTCAGTGGGCAGCTTACCAGAACCCGGTTGTGGCGTTCGGTATCTACGGCTTCATTGAGCGCTGCCTGGTACCATTTGGTCTGCACCACATCTGGAACGTTCCATTCCAGATGCAGATTGGTGAATACACCAACGCAGCAGGTCAGGTGTTCCACGGCGACATCCCACGCTACATGGCGGGCGACCCAACGGCAGGTAAACTGTCTGGTGGCTTCCTGTTCAAAATGTACGGTCTGCCGGCCGCTGCAATTGCTATCTGGCACTCTGCTAAACCAGAGAACCGTGCAAAAGTGGGCGGTATCATGATCTCCGCAGCGCTGACCTCGTTCCTGACCGGTATCACCGAGCCGATCGAGTTCTCCTTCATGTTCGTTGCGCCGATCCTGTACATCATCCACGCGGTACTGGCAGGTCTGGCATTCCCAATCTGTATCCTGCTGGGTATGCGTGACGGTACGTCCTTCTCTCACGGCCTGATCGACTTCATCGTTCTGTCCGGTAACAGCAGCAAGCTGTGGCTGTTCCCTATCGTGGGTGCGGGCTACGCAGTGGTGTACTACACCGTCTTCCGCGTGCTGATCAAAGCACTGGACCTGAAAACGCCGGGTCGTGAAGATGCAACGGAAGACAGCAAAGCCGGTGTGACCAGCGAAATGGCACCTGCTCTGGTTGCTGCTTTCGGCGGTAAAGAGAACATCACTAACCTGGACGCGTGTATCACTCGTCTGCGTGTGAGCGTTGCCGACGTTGCGAAAGTCGACCAGCCGGGTCTGAAAAAACTGGGCGCAGCAGGCGTCGTTGTTGCAGGTTCTGGTGTTCAGGCAATCTTCGGAACGAAATCCGATAACCTGAAAACCGAAATGGATGAGTACATCCGCAACAACTAAGCTGTGATCTGGGGAGACTAAGGCAGCCGAATGGCTGCCTTTTTTATTACTCGGTTTGGGGGGCCGGGTGGCGGCTGCGCCTAACCCGGCCTACGTGATGAGTAGGCCCGGTAAGCGCAGCGCCACCGGGCTTAATACTCAGAAATCGTAGCTCGCGCTCACCGAAACGTTCAGTGGCGCGCCATACACTACATACGATCCGACGTAGTCGTAATACTCTTTGTCGAACAGGTTGTTGACGTTAGCCTGAACAGCAAAGTCTTTGGTGACCTGATAGCGACTGAACAGGTTCACCAGCCCATAACTGCCTTGCTCCGCGCGGGAACGTCCTGCCGGACCGCCTTCCACGTCCGTCCACACTTTGTTCTGCCAGTTTACGCCACCGCCCACGGTCAGTACCGGCAGCATTGGCAGTTGATAACGGGTGAACAGCTTCATGGTTGTGCGCGGCTGATCGGAGCTGACGGCGTTGCCATTCTTATCTTCTGCAATGTAACGCGTCGCGCCAAAGGTCAGCTGCCAGTTATCGGTCAGTGCACCATTGAGCTCAAACTCGACCCCTTTACTGACCACCCCGTCCAGCGATTCATAAATCGACTCACCGCTCGGCATGTAGGTATACGTGTTGCTGGCCACGTTATCCTGCTCAATGCGGAAAATCGCCAACGAGGTGGTGAGGCGGGTATTAAACCAGTCTGCCTTCACCCCGGCTTCGTAGCTTTTACCCGTGGTAGGGTCGAGATAACGTCCACTGGCATTGCGCTTATCCTGCGGCTGGAAGATAGAGGTATAGCTGACGTAGGTCGACCAGTCCTCATTGATGTCATACACCAGGCCAGCATACGGCGTGACATCATCTTTGGTGCTTTCCAGACGTGTATTCGGCGAACCAGCGGGGTTATAGCGAATGTTGTATTGGGTGTAACGCGCCCCCAGGATCAGGTGCAACGGATCGGCGAGTGAGAAACGCGCAGAGGAATAGGCTGAAGACTGGCGAATATCATCCTTGCTGTAGAGTTTCCACGGCGTCCACTGCGGATCGGCAATGTTCCCGTTCCAGTTCTTAAAGTTGCCGACATCAACCATGCCGTATACTGCATCCGGCATGGTGTTGTCGTAATGGTTACGCTGACGGCTAAAGCTGCCGCCGAACATCATCTCGTGCTGACGGCCAAAGAGATCGAAGCCGCCGCGCAGGAAGGCATCGACCGCATCCTGTTTACGTTCCCCGCGGTTCCAGCCGCCGTAACCCACCAGGCCCGCGCCGGTCTCTTTATCCGGATAACCGGACATATACATCAGCTTAGAGTCAAAGTTGGTTTCAGCATGCATGCCGTTGATGTGCGCTTCCCAGCCATTATCGAAACGCTGGGTCAGGTTAGCGAAGATGCGGGTGCTGTCTTTATCTGAATAGGCCCAGTCAGGCGCGACGGTCTGGCTGCGATTGTAGTTGGTCTTACTTCCGTCGCTGTACCAGGTCGGCAGCCCGCCCCAGGTTGGGTCGGCGGTATGGCTTTCCTGATACTCATACCCTACAGAGAGGGTCGTGCTGTCGGTAACATCTGCATCCATCACGCCGTAGAGGAATTTCTTCCGGTAGTGGTAGTTATCCACGAAGCTGTCGTTGTCCTGATAACCCGTGATCAGACGACCCCGTACCTTACCTGATTCCACTAGCGGCGCCTGGAGATCCAGCACGTAACGCTGCTTGTCCCAGCTGCCGTAGCTGGCGGAAACGTTGCCTTTAAATTCCTGGCTGTCCGCATGCTTGCGCACCATATTAACGTACGCCGCCGGGTTGCCCGTCCCGGACATCAGGCCTGTGGCGCCGCGGACCACTTCAATGCGGTCATAAATTGCGGTATCGGCGGCGGTATCACCAAAGTTCCACACTTCACTGATGGACGTTGGAAGGTCGTCATAGGCGTAGTTGCTGACGAAAAATCCGCGTGAGTAAAATACGGTACGGTCGCTGTCCTGCACTTGCGCCGTAATGCCCGTGGTGTTCGTCAGCACCTGGCCGATGGATTGCAGATTCTGGTCAGCCATACGTTGCTGGCTGATAACGCTGACGGACTGTGGGATGTCGCGGGGAACCAGCAACAGTTTGGTGCCGGTGGTGGTGGTTTTTACGCTGTAATCCTGATCCTGGCTGGCAGAAAGATCCTGTGTGTTATCAAAACCCCCATCAACGACGACGGTATCTTCGGCTGTTGAAGCAGCGAAAGCGGTGGTTGGCGTCAATGCCATAGCAATGCAGGCGGCCAGCAACGAAGGTGTTGCGGCAGGCTGACGTTGCCCATCCCTGGTGTGATTAATGAAAGACATCATCAAACCCTTAGTGAATGGTGAAGGTAGTGCGCGACAGTCCCGCTAGTACGGGCTGACGTCGTTTTCTATGTTAAAAATGCGCATGAAAATGCAAATGCGAAATATACGCATTGTGATTAACGCTGTAAACAGATGTTTCGGGATGAACTGAAATCAGGTTTCAGAAAAGAAATGTCCTAAAGCGATGCCTCTTCACCCAGATGGGCGATAATCAGGAAAGAAATCACGGGAGAAGGTTGAAAGGACAGGAGAAACTCGCTCATACTCTTGTGTTGTGTCACACAGTAAAACAGACAATGTGTGTTAACAACGGACGCACGACGCCAGATTAAACTTAAAAGGAAAAGGTCATGGCTGAAGAAACGATTTTCAGTAAAATTATCCGCCGCGAAATTCCGTCGGATATTGTCTATCAGGATGAACTGGTCACGGCTTTCCGCGACATTTCTCCCCAGGCGCCGACGCACATCCTTATTATTCCCAATATTCTGATTCCGACCGTCAATGACGTTAAAACCGAGCATGAAGTTGCGCTGGGCCGTATGCTTACGGTGGCCGCGAAAATTGCTGAGCAGGAAGGGATTGCTGAAGATGGATACCGTTTGATCATGAACTGTAATCGCCATGGCGGCCAGGAAGTCTATCATATTCATATGCATCTTCTGGGTGGACGTCCACTGGGACCGATGCTGGCACATAAAGGTCTTTAATATGTTAACTGGGCGTATTGCAGCGCTGATCGTGACGCTGGTTATGGTTGGGTGCAGCGCGCGTCCCGCCATCCCGGTCAGTGAAGAACAGACGCTGGTGATGGAGTCCTCAGTGCTTGCTGCGGGCATCACGGCGGAAAATCCTTCGTTGACCATAAGCGAAATCCAGTCTTCTGCCTCCTCTACGCTCTATAACGAAAGGCAAGAGCCAGTGACGGTGCATTATCGCTTCTACTGGTATGACGTGAGAGGTCTTGAGATGCACCCGCTTGAGGCGCCGCGTAGCGTGACGGTCCCGGCAAGATCGTCGGTCACGCTCTACGGCAGCGCCAGCTATCTGGGTGCACATAAGGTGAGACTTTATCTTTATTTGTAAGGAGTGAACCTTGATTAAAACAATGAGCCGTTATGCGCTCCTGAGTGCGTTCGCACTCTTTCTGGCAGGCTGTGTGACGCGAACGGAAGAACCTGCACCGGTGGATCAGGCGAAGCCGGGAACGGAACAGCCAACAACACCGGCGCAACCTGTTCCAACCGTGCCGTCTGTACCGACTATTCCGGCGCAGCCTGGCCCGATCGAACATCCGGACGATACCGCGCAGCCTGCGCCGCGAGTGCGGCACTATGACTGGAACGGCGCGATGCAGCCGATGGTGGGCAAAATGTTGCAGGCACAGGGCGTTACGCCTGGCAGTGTGCTGCTGGTGGACAGCGTGAACAACCGTACAAACGGTTCCTTGAATGCGGGAGAAGCGACGGAAACTCTGCGCAACGCGCTGGCAAACAACGGTAAATTTACGCTGGTCTCAGCCCAGCAGCTCGCGGTCGCCAAGCAACAGCTTGGTCTGTCGCCTCAGGACAGCCTGGGTTCGCGCAGTAAAGCGATTGGTATCGCCCGCAACGTTGGCGCGCAGTATGTCCTTTATTCTAACGCGACAGGCAACGTGAACACGCCGTCGTTGCAGATGCAGTTAATGCTGGTTCAAACCGGCGAAATTATCTGGTCAGGTAAAGGTGCCGTTACGCAACAATAAGCGCACGCGTCATGATGTCCTGACGCGTTATTTCCCCCAGTACCGTGTTATCGCGCCGCAAGCCCCCGTCGGGCTTGGCGGCGCGAGTTGCATTATTGAGCGTGGCGACCATCGGCTGGTTTTACGTCAGCATCACGATGCCGCCGCGCCTGCCGCCCATTTTCGTCGCCAGTTCCGCGCCCTGAAGCGCCTTCCCGCCGACCTTGCCCCGAAACCTCATCTCTTTATCAGGGACTGGATGACGGTGGCGTTTATTGCGGGTGAGATCAAAAGCGAGCTTCCCGATACGCCCACGCTGGCAGCCATGCTGTATCATCTGCATCGACAGCCGCGTCTGGGCTGGCGGGTGACGTTACTTCCATTACTGGATAGCTATTGGCAGCAGGCTGCGCCTGGACGACGCACGCCCTTCTGGCTGGCGCAGCTTAAGCGGCTGCGTAAAGCGGGAGAGCCGAAGGCGTTACGTCTGGCGCCGCTGCATATGGATGTCCATGCGGGGAATATCGTTCATACCACGGCGGGCGAGAAACTTATCGACTGGGAATATGCCGGGGACGGTGACGTGGCGCTTGAACTCGCTGCGGTCTGGATGCCTGATGAGGCTTCGCGCGTGCAGCTGATAACCGCCTATGCCCGAAACGCCAACATAAATGTACTCACCCTTGCGCGGCAGGTCGCGCGCTGGCGTCCGTGGGTGCTGATGCTGATGGCGGGATGGTTTGAAATGCGCCTTCAGCAGACAGATGACGAACAATTTATTGCGCTGGCAAATGATGCCTGGCGTCAGTTACAAACGAAAGGATAAGAGAGGTTGGTGTGGGTCCAGTAATGTTGGATGTTGAAGGGTTTGAGCTTGATGCGGAAGAGCGCGAAATTCTGGCGCACCCGCTGGTAGGGGGGCTGATTCTTTTCACCCGCAATTATCACGATCCGGCGCAGTTGCGCGAGCTGGTTCGCCAGATCCGCGCGGCGTCACGCAATCGCCTGGTGGTGGCCGTCGACCAGGAAGGTGGACGCGTGCAGCGTTTCCGCGAAGGGTTTACCCGTTTACCCGCCGCACAATCTTTTGCTGCGCTGCTGGGTGCTGAAGAGGGCGGTCAACTGGCGCAGGACGCAGGCTGGCTGATGGCCAGCGAGATGATCGCCATGGATATCGATATCAGCTTCGCCCCGGTGCTGGACGTAGGACACATTAGCGCGGCAATTGGTGAGCGTTCGTATCATGACGATCCACGTATCGCGCTGGCAATGGCGACGCGCTTCATTGACGGTATGCACGATGCGGGCATGAAAACCACCGGCAAGCATTTCCCGGGCCACGGGGCGGTGACGGCGGATTCCCATAAAGAAACCCCGCGCGATCCGCGCCCGGAAGCAGACATTCGCGCTAAAGATATGTCTGTTTTCCGCTCGCTGATTACCGATAACAAGCTGGACGCTATTATGCCTGCGCACGTCATCTACAGTGACGTTGATCCGCGTCCGGCCAGCGGCTCTCCGCACTGGCTTAAAACCGTGCTGCGTCAGGAGTTGGGCTTCAATGGCGTTATTTTCTCTGACGATTTATCCATGGAAGGGGCGGCGATCATGGGAAGCTATGCCGAACGTGGGCAGGCTTCGCTGGATGCAGGTTGCGATATGATCCTCGTCTGCAATAATCGTAAAGGGGCGGTGAGCGTGCTGGATAACCTGTCGCCGATCAATGCTGAACGTGTTACACAATTGTATCATAAAGGTTCATTTAGTCGTCAGGAGCTGATGGACTCGGCGCGCTGGAAATCGGTAAACGCCCGGCTTGAAGCCCTGAACGAGCGCTGGCAGGCACATAAAGCAGCCCTTTAATTCATCCCGGAAGGCGTAGCGTGGTGAGACGATGATCATTTATTTACACGGTTTTGACTCAAACAGTCCTGGTAACCATGAGAAAGTGCTGCAATTGCAGTTTATCGATCCGGATGTCCGGCTGATCAGTTACAGCACGCGTCATCCGAAACATGACATGCAGCATCTGCTTAAAGAAGTGGACAAAATGTTGCAGCTCAATATCGACGATCGCCCGCTGATTTGCGGCGTGGGGTTGGGGGGATACTGGGCAGAGCGCATCGGTTTTTTGTGCGATATCCGTCAGGTCATTTTTAATCCTAACCTGTTTCCAAACGAAAACATGGAAGGCAAGATTGACCGTCCGGAAGAGTACGCCGATATCGCAACAAAATGCGTGAGCAATTTCCGCGAAAAGAACCGCGACCGGTGTCTGGCGATCCTCTCCCGCAACGATGAAGCGCTGGACAGCTCCCGCGCTGCCGAACTTCTGCATCATTACTACGAAATTGTCTGGGACGAAGAGCAGACCCACAAGTTCAAAAATATTTCCCCGCACTTGCAGCGTATTAAGGCCTTTAAAACGCTGGGCTGAACTCCCTGAACCTGACAAAGGCCCGGTACGTGAAAGCGTGCCGGGCCTCTTTTTTGTCAGAGTTGTCTACTTTTAAACCATCAAAACTTGATACATATCAATTTTGGTATGACCAATGCGCCTGACGTGCTATTCTCAATGAATCTGAATGGTTTCAGCGCAGTAACCTGTTGTTAATTAAGGGTTATTTATATAACTTTTAATTAACAATTGGTTAATAATTTGAGGGGGTCACGTTGACTACGCCATTGAAAAAGATAGTGATTGTCGGCGGTGGAGCTGGCGGGCTGGAGCTGGCGACGCAGCTGGGTAAGAAACTGGGTCGCGGTAAGAAAGCCAAAATCACGCTGGTGGATCGTAACCACAGCCATCTGTGGAAGCCGTTACTGCACGAAGTGGCGACCGGGTCGCTGGATGAGGGCGTGGATGCGCTCAGCTATCTGGCGCATGCGCGTAACCACCACTTCCAGTTCCAGCTGGGTTCGGTGGTGGACATCAACCGTGAAAATAAAACCATCACGCTGGCTGAGCTGCGTGATGATAAAGGCGAGCTGCTGGTTCCTGAGCGCAAGCTGGCCTATGACACGCTGGTGATGGCCCTGGGCAGTACGTCCAATGATTTCAACACCCCAGGCGTAAAAGAGCACTGTATCTTCCTGGATAACCCGCATCAGGCGCGTCGTTTCCATCAGGAGATGCTTAACCTGTTCCTGAAGTACACCAACAACATGGGTGCTAACGGCAAGGTTAACATTGCTATCGTGGGCGGCGGCGCAACGGGCGTTGAATTATCGGCGGAGTTGCACAATGCGGTCAAACAGCTGCACAGCTATGGCTACAAAGGGCTGACTAATGAAGCGCTGAATGTGACGCTGGTGGAAGCAGGTGAACGTATTCTGCCTGCGCTGCCGCCGCGTATTTCTGGCGCGGCGCACAACGAGCTGACCAAACTGGGCGTGCGCGTGCTGACCCAGACCATGGTGACCAGCGCGGATGAGGGCGGACTGCATACCAAAGACGGCGAATACATCCAGGCCGACCTGATGGTCTGGGCTGCGGGGATCAAAGCGCCTGATTTCATGAAAGATATCGGTGGGCTGGAGACAAACCGTATTAACCAGCTGGTGACAGAGCCGACGCTGCAAACCACGCGCGATCCGGACATCTTCGCTATCGGCGACTGTGCCTCCTGCGCGCGTCCGGAAGGCGGGTTTGTGCCTCCTCGCGCTCAGGCCGCGCACCAGATGGCAAGCCTCGTGCTGCATAACATCCTGGCGCAGATGAAAGGCAAACCGATGAAAGCCTATGTCTACAAAGACCACGGCTCTCTGGTATCGCTCTCAAACTTTTCCACCGTGGGCAGCCTGATGGGCAACCTGATGCGCGGCTCCATGATGGTGGAAGGGCGCATCGCCCGCTTCGTGTACATTTCTCTGTACCGTATGCACCAGATTGCGCTGCACGGCTACTTCAAAACCGGCCTGATGATGCTGGTCGGCCGCATCAACCGCGTTATCCGCCCACGCCTGAAGCTGCACTAATTTCTCCCTCCCTCCGGGCTCTCCGGAGGGAATTCTTAGCACATCATGCTGTGCATTTCGCTCCTGATGCTTAAGAGTTCTCTTAAACAGACGCTATCCCAGCTCATCCCGCGGTTTTTTGATCCTTTATCTTATTGGCGAAGTGTTTATTGCGCTGCAAAATTGCTACCAATTGCAACAAAGGAGGAAGTCCCGTGAATAAATCAATGTTGGCGGGTATAGGGATTGGCGTCGCAGCTGCGTTAGGTGTGGCTGCCGTTGCCAGTCTGAACGTACTTGATCGTGGCCCGCAGTATGCGCAGGTGGTTTCCGCTACACCGATTAAAGAGACGGTCAAGACGCCTCGTCAGGAGTGCCGTAATGTTTCTGTCACCCATCGTCGTCCGGTTCAGGATGAAAACCGTATCGCTGGCTCCGTGCTGGGCGCGGTTGCTGGTGGGGTGATTGGTCATCAGTTTGGTGGTGGCCGTGGTAAGGATGTCGCGACGGTAGTTGGTGCGCTGGGTGGCGGTTATGCCGGTAACCAGGTGCAGGGCGCGATGCAGGAAAATGATACCTACACCACAACGCAGCAGCGCTGTAAAACCGTGTATGACAAGTCTGAAAAAATGTTGGGCTACGACGTAACCTACAAAATTGGCGATCAGCAGGGCAAAATCCGCATGGATAAAGATCCTGGTACGCAGATCCCTCTCGACAGCAATGGTCAGCTGATACTGAATAACAAAGTGTAAAAAAGATGTTCTCTGAACTTAGCTCCTCATGCGCTCAGGCTGAGGAGCTTTTTTTTGCGTCAGAGTTTAAGAAGTTCAGGCCACAGGCGCAGCGTTGTTTGCGTAATCCCCTGCAGTTTTTCCAGCGTCGCGCCTTCACGGGCGCTGATGGACATCCCCTGTAGAATACAGCTCAGATACTGGGCCAGCTCCTGCGGACGGCAATGCGCCGGAATTTCACCGCGCTGCTGGCGTTGAGCCAGAAACGTGCTGAGCGTCTCCTCCTGCATCGCATGGCGCGATTTGACCGTGTTGGCAATCTCTTTCGACGATGCCGCGAGGGTCGCGGAGGTGTTGATCATAAAACAGCCCGCGGGCGTGTCTTTACTGGTAAAGCAGGTTGCGACTGCGCAGAAATAATCCTGCAATGCCTGCTCAACCGTTTTTTCTTCACAGAATAGCTGGGCTTCGTGTTTTGCCGCGAAGCGCGAGATGTATCTGTCCAGAACGGCCCGGAATAAGCCTTCTTTGTTGGTGAACTCTGCGTACAGGGTAGGGGCTTTCGCGCCCGTTGCTTCCACCAGGTCGGAGAGCGACGTGGCTTCATACCCATGCTGCCAGAAGAGCGTCATGGCCTTATCGAGCGCCGCATCCCTGTCGAACACTTTTGGTCGGCCACGGCTTTTCTTTGCACAACGCGTGACATCGGTTGTCATGTGCCGTTGGTCCTCTGTTGTTTTGTTGAATAGTCATTATAAAAATAAACGTCTGCGACGACCAGCGGTGATTTCTTAAAAATAATTTAATTTTATATTTATGAAATATAAGGAAAATGAAATTAATTTAACGACCATTATAAAAATGGGTTGACGTGTGACCTGGATCACATCTATCATTTACCTATCGATCGTTAACTAAATAACTAACGACCACTACATCATCTGCCCAAAGGTATAAAATCATGAAAAACGTTAAAACCCTCATCGCTGCCGCCGTTCTGAGTTCACTCTCTTTCGCAAGCTTCGCTGCTGTTGAAGTGCAATCCACTCCAGCAGACCAGCAGAAAGTCGGTACCATCTCTGCCACTGCCGGGACTAACCTCGGCTCTCTGGAAGATCAGCTGGCACAAAAAGCTGACGAAATGGGTGCGAAATCATTCCGCATCACCTCTGTGACCGGTCCTAACACCCTGCACGGTACCGCAGTTATCTACAAATAAGCGTAACGCAACCCTCCGTTATGCCACTGCAAAAAAAAACGCCCTGCTAATGCAGGGCGTTTGTCGTTATTACCGTTTACATTGACTGCTGAGCAACCTCATGATGCCGCGTGACATCGGTTGGCATCCCGGAGCGCGCTTCCATCGCCCGCTCCATCACTGCGCCATCGGTGTTTGCATTCGTTTTAAAGCTCACCATCGAGGCATTCAGATTAATCGGCAGCGTCTGCGGATCGTCATTAATGTTTTTCGATAGCGGCTGGTGGATCTCAACCAGACGGACGCCACCCGGCTCTTCAGACACTTTAATCGGCGTATTGATGATATTCACTTTCGTGCCAGGGGCGATCACGCGGTAGAGCGTTTTGATGTCGTCATCGCGCAGGCGAATGCAGCCGGAGCTGACGCGCATCCCGATCCCAAAATCCGCATTCGTTCCGTGCAGAAGATAAACCCCACCGTAGGCCGCCAGGCGAATGGCATGGTGCCCCATCGGGTTATCCGGGCCAGCAGGCACCACGGCAGGCAGGTCGATACCTTGAGCTTTATAACGGGCGCGAATGTTTGCCGTCGGGGTCCAGGTTGGATTAGCGCGCTTATCAGAGACGGTGGTGACCATGGTAGGGGTCAGCGTATCGCCCCCCAGTTGACCAATACCGATAGGGTAAACGGTCACTTCGTTCTTGCCCGGCGGGTAGTAATACAGACGCAGTTCGGCGAGGTTAATTACAATGCCCTGACGCGGCGCGTCCGGCAGGATGGTTTGCAGCGGAATCGTCAGTACGCTGCCCGCCCGGGGCACATAGGGATCTAGGCCCGGGTTGGCCTGCAACAGCGCCAGGAACCCGACGTTATATTTTTTAGCAATCGCTTCCAGCGAACCGCCATCGTTTTCAACCACGTGAAAGCGGTTTTCACCTACGACGTTGCTGCCGGCGGGCGGAAGAGGCCAGGTATTGGCGCGAGCAGGGAGCGCGACGGCAACCGTCGCGGCCAGCGCAACCAGAGTTAACCAGCGGGTAAAACGCGAAGAAATCATCATTATCATAATCCATACAAATGATAAGGTTATTGTTTTATAAGGCGTTAATGATAATTATGGCGAATGTATGGTCGGGAAGATCGGGCGAAGTGCAAAGAGTTTGTAAATTGTCCCCCACCAGCCGGGCGCTGGCGGGGGAAACCGTTATGCGATGGCGTTCTCTTCCAACTGACGCATAAAGTTACGCACCCAGTCCATGCGGATTTTACGTTCCGTCAGATCCTGAGTAAATTTCAGACGCGTCGGGCCATCAAGACGGAAATGCTGCGGCTGTTTTTGCAGAAGGCCAATCAGCCACATCGGATCGACGTGGTTCTTCTCGGCAAACTCAATTACGCCGCCTTTCTCGTTGCCTTCAAGCTTACGAATGCCCAGCTTTTGCGCCTGCTGACGCAGGCGGGCAATATCCAGCAGGTTGCGCGCCGCATCGGGCAATATCCCAAAACGGTCAATCAGTTCGACTTTAATCTCTTCCAGCTCGCCTTCACGTTTCGCGCTGGCAATGCGTTTGTAGAACGACAGACGGGTATTCACGTCAGGAATAAAATCATCCGGCAACAGGGAAGGCATGCGCAGTTCCACTTCGGTCTGCTGGCTGGTGAGATCTTCCAGAGACGGTTCACGTCCGGCTTTAAGCGCGTCGACGGCATTTTCCAGCAGCTCCATATACAGAGAGAAACCGATGGTTTCCATGGAGCCGCTCTGGTCTTCACCCAACAACTCACCGGCGCCGCGGATCTCCAGGTCGTGCGTCGCCAGCGCAAAACCAGCACCCAGATCTTCCAGCGAGGCGATAGCTTCCAGACGCTTTTGCGCGTCGGTGGTCATCGCCTTCGGATGCGGCGTCAGCAGCCACGCGTAGGCCTGATGGTGCGAACGCCCGACGCGCCCGCGCAGCTGATGCAGTTGGGCCAGGCCGAAGTGATCCGCGCGTTCGATGATGATGGTGTTCGCCGTCGGAATGTCGATCCCGGTCTCAATGATGGTGGTACATACCAGCACGTTGAAACGCTGATGGTGGAAGTCGTTCATCACCCGCTCCAGCTCGCGCTCGCGCATCTGGCCGTGACCAATGGCGATGCGCGCTTCCGGCACCAGCTCTGCCAGCCTGTCGGCGGCTTTCTGAATGTTTTCAACGTCGTTATACAGGTAATATACCTGGCCGCCGCGCAGCACTTCACGCAGGATCGCCTCGCGAACCACCAGATTGTCGTACTCGCGAACAAAGGTTTTCACCGCCAGACGGCGCGCCGGCGGGGTGGCAATAATCGACAGATCGCGCATGCCGCTCATCGCCATATTCAGGGTGCGCGGGATCGGCGTGGCGGTCAGGGTCAGAATGTCGACGTCGGCGCGCATCGCTTTGATGCGCTCTTTGTGGCGCACCCCAAAGCGGTGCTCTTCATCGACGATCAGCAGCCCCAGATCTTTCCACTTCACGTCGCTTTGCAGCAGCTTGTGGGTGCCGATCAGAATGTCAATTTTGCCTTCGCTTGCCTGTTCCAGGATTTGCGTCTGCTCTTTGGCGCTGCGGAAACGCGACAGCATCTCAATGCGTACCGGCCAGTTGGCGAAGCGGTCGCGGAAGTTGTCGAAGTGCTGCTGGGCGAGGAGGGTAGTCGGCACCAGCACCGCCACCTGCTTGTTGTTTTCCACCGCCAGGAAAGCGGCACGCATTGCTACCTCGGTTTTACCGAAGCCCACGTCGCCGCAGACTAAGCGATCCATCGCCAGCGGCTGGCACATGTCGCTCAGCACGGCATTTATGGCCTGAGCCTGATCCGGCGTAGTTTCAAACGGGAAGCTGTCGCAGAACAGCTGGTACTGCTCTTTATCATGCTTAAACGCATAACCCTCTTTGGCCGCACGCTGGGCGTAAATGTCCAGCAGCTCGGCGGCCACGTCGCGCACTTTTTCCGCCGCCTTCTGCCGCGCGCGTGACCAGGCGTCGCCGCCCAGCTTATGCAGCGGCGCGTTATCTTCCGCGCCACCGGCGTAGCGGCTGATAAGGTGCAGGGACGACACTGGCACGTACAGTTTGGCGTCGTTCGCGTAGGTCAGCATCAGGTATTCACCTTTGATGCCGCCTGCTTCGAGGGTGGTCATTCCCTGATAGCGACCCACACCGTGTTCCAGGTGAACGATCGGCTGACCGGGGTGCAGTTCGGCCAGGTTGCGGATCAGGGTGTCCGGGTTGATGGTGCGACGGCTGTCCTGACGACGGCGCGCCACGCGCTCGCCCAGCAGGTCGCTTTCACAAATCAAGGCCAGGTTATTGAGCGTATCAATAAATCCGTGTTCGGCGGAGCCGATCATCAGGTAACGACCATTTCCGGTCGCTTCGCTCAGGCGATGAATGCGCTTCGGCGCAACTTTGATCCGTCCTAGTAGTTCGCCCAGCGCTTCACGACGACCCTCACTCTCAACGGAGAACACCACTGGCCCGGTGAAGGAATCAAGAAACTTGCGCAGGTTATCGAGCGGGGATTTCTGCTGCGCCTGGACGGCCAGATCGGGCAGCGTCCGGAACGCGAGATTGGTGTTCGCCGCCTTATCGGCAAGCGAATCGGTTTTGAGCTGCATACGCGGCCAGCGTTTTAGCTCGGCGTTGAGCTCGTCGGTACGCAGCCACAGCATTTCCGGCGGCAGCAGCGGACGCATCGGGTCAACGCCCCGGTTTTCAAAGCGGGCGCGCGTTTCGCTTTCAAAGCGGCTGGCGCTGGCGTCGATATCCCCGGTGTTAACAATCAGCGTATTGGCCGGGAAGTAGCTGAACAGCGCCGGCAGCGGTTCGTTAAAGAACAGGGGCTGCCAGTACTCGATCCCGGCCGGAAGGGTGCCTTTGCTGACCTGCTGGTAGATATGTTCGGCATCACGTTTCACGTCGAACCTGTCGCGCCACTGGCTGCGGAACAGTTCGATGGCGGTTTTATCCGTCGGGAACTCATGGGCGGGCAGCAGATTAATGGAGTCCACTTCCTCCAGCGTGCGCTGGGTGTCGGCGTCGAACACGCGCAGGCTGTCGATCTCATCATCGAAGAAATCCAGACGATACGGCTGGTCGCTGCCCATTGGATAGAGATCCAGCAGCGCACCGCGCGTCGCGTATTCGCCGTGCTCCATCACCTGATCGACATGACGGTAACCGGCTCCATCAAGCTGCACGCGCAGTGCATCGCGCGACAGGCGCTGGCCTTTTTTCATCACCAGCGCATGGCCGTGCAAATAGCTGTGCGGACAGACGCGCTGCATCAGGGTATTCACCGGCACAATCAGCACGCCGCGCTGCATGGTGGGGAGCTGATACAGCGTCGACAGGCGTGAGGAGATGATCTCCTGGTGCGGAGAGAAACTGTCGTAGGGAAGCGTTTCCCAGTCGGCCAGGCTGAATACCAGACTGTCGGTGAACTGACGAATTTCGTCGTGCAGGCGCAGGGCGTTTTGCATGTCCGGGGCAACCAGCACCACCGGCCCCGGATGGCGCTCGGCAATTTCCGCCACCAGCGTGGCGCAGGCCGCGCCTGTCAGTTCGCCCAGCTGGCGTTGGTCACCTGCTTTAACAGGCAAGGAAAAACGATAGTGTTCAGGCATGGCTATGTCAGGGTCTCTTGGGGATATACCAACAGTATTGGGGCATATCACTGATACGCAATGTCTTTATTATCCTCGATCGTTTTGCATAAGCAAATCGTAACCGCACAAGAGGAAAAGTGCCCCCGGATGGGGGCAGGGTAGGTTAGCGGCTGGCGAGCTGTGGCGTAAGCCGTGCGGGAGGGGAGAAGAAAAGGTCGCCAAAGAGGGCGGTCGAGAGCTTACGTGCGCCCAGTCCAACCAGCGTGCAGACGAGCAGGCTGACGAACGGATAGACCAGAATCAGCGTTAACTCCGCCCAGATCGGCCAGTACGCCGCATTCATTTCGCGAATCAGGAGCAGGCTAAACGCCTCAATTAAAATGCGGTGGGTGGTATAAATCGCGATGGTGTTTGAACCGATGACGTTCAGCAGATTATTGGGATGAACGGCATAACGCTGCTCGAAGCTGTAAAAGAGCTTCATGATGACCACGATCGACAGCAGTGAGAGCGGCAGAGGAACATTAGCGAACCACAGCACTACCGACACCGCGCCAGAGGCGATAAGTACCAGCCAGCTGCGGCGTAAATTCATCCCTTTCATCCACGTCATCAACTGCGCGCCGTACCATGCGCCGAGGCTGTAGTAGATCATGTTGCGCACCACGCTGTTCATTCCCCACCATGGTAAAGGCAGGAAGTTAATGGCGATGCTTGCCAGCGCCAGAAGCCCCAGCATCGGCAGTTTCCAGCGGCTCAGCAGTTTACAGAGCGTGAAGTAGACCACTAAGGCGTACAAGTACCACAGGCTGGTGCTGGCCGTGAGCATTCCCAGTACAAACCCTGAAACGGAATCGGCGTAGGCCGCATTGGATGCTGTCGCCAGTTCACGTTCGGGGGCGAGCCAGGCATTAAGATGGGTCAGCGCCTGCCATTGCAGGACGCCCCACAGGGCCAGCACCCAGACAATGCTCCAGATCCGCTTGTCGAGACTGGTGCGCCAGTTCACCTCGTCAATATATCGACGAATCAAATAGCCGGAGATGAAGAAAAACACCGGCATACGGAACGGGGCGAGGTAAAGATTAAAGTAGACCCAGCATTTGGCGAGCAGGCCCGATAACGGATGCTGTAGCCCGTCCAGGTGAGGATAAAAGGTGATCACCGAGTGGTAAATCACCACCAGGCAGATGCACAGCCCTTTTATCTGGTTAATCCATAATGCTTTTTGTTTCATTGTGCGTGACGACCTTGTTGCCATAAACGAAAGGTCGATTGTTGTAAAATGAAACCCCGATGTAACGGGTAACAGTCTGTATCAGGACGATTTTCGGAAAAGGTGGAGGCTGTATGGCGGAAGTTCAGTCAGTAGCATGATGATTTATCTGAATTTTTCGGAAAAATGATTACCGAATCTTACGGTTTCAGTCATTTACGCTTAGCGGATTCGCTTATATACTCGTGGGTCTGCTATCAGCAAACAGACGGATTTCATGTATCAACCTGTCGCACTCTTCATAGGCTTACGTTACATGCGTGGGCGCGCCGCGGACCGCTTCGGTCGCTTTGTCTCCTGGCTTTCGACTATTGGCATTACGCTTGGCGTGATGGCTCTGGTGACGGTGCTTTCCGTCATGAACGGCTTCGAGCGCGAGCTGCAAAACAATATCCTGGGGCTGATGCCGCAGGCCGTTCTCTCTTCCACTCAGGGCTCCGTTAACCCGCAACAGCTGCCGGAAAGCGCGGTGAAGTTACAGGGTGTCACGCGCGTTGCGCCCCTCACGACGGGCGATGTGGTGCTGCAAAGCGCCCGCAGCGTGGCGGTCGGGGTGATGCTGGGTATCGATCCGGCGCAAAAAGATCCGCTGACGCCGTTCCTGGTCAATGTGAAACAAACCGACCTGGAAGCGGGTAAATACAACGTCATCCTCGGTGAGCAGCTTGCCGGGCAGCTCGGGGTCAACCGTGGCGATCAACTGCGCGTGATGGTGCCCTCAGCCAGTCAGTTTACGCCGATGGGGCGTCTGCCAAGCCAGCGCCTGTTCAACGTGATTGGCACGTTTGCGGCGAACAGCGAAGTCGATGGTTACCAGATGCTGGTTAACATTCAGGACGCCTCGCGTCTGATGCGCTACCCGGCGGGAAATATCACCGGCTGGCGTCTGTGGCTTGATGCGCCGCTGAAGGTGGATACCCTTAGCCAGCAGACGCTACCGGAAGGAACGAAATGGCAGGACTGGCGCGACCGCAAAGGCGAACTGTTCCAGGCCGTGCGCATGGAGAAAAACATGATGGGGCTGCTGCTGAGCCTGATCGTGGCCGTTGCCGCGTTTAATATCATCACCTCGCTCGGGCTGATGGTGATGGAGAAGCAAGGCGAAGTCGCCATTCTGCAAACCCAGGGGCTGACGCCGCGCCAGATCATGGCGGTATTTATGGTTCAGGGCGCCAGCGCTGGCATCATCGGCGCGCTGCTCGGCGCGGCGCTGGGTGCGCTGCTCGCCAGCCAGCTCAACAATCTCATGCCGATTATCGGCGCGCTGCTTGATGGTGCGGCGCTGCCGGTGGCTATCGAGCCGCTCCAGGTGGTCGGTATTGCGCTGGCCGCGATGGCTATTGCGCTGCTCTCTACGCTTTATCCTTCCTGGCGGGCTGCCGCCACTCAACCCGCTGAGGCTTTACGTTATGAATAAGATCCTGTTGCAGTGCGACAACCTGTCCAAACGCTATCAGGAAGGCACTGTGCAGACCGACGTGTTGCACAATGTGAGTTTTAGCGTGGGCGAAGGCGAGATGATGGCGATTGTCGGCAGCTCCGGCTCCGGCAAAAGTACGCTGCTGCACCTGCTGGGCGGGCTGGACACGCCAACCGAAGGCGATGTGATCTTTTCCGGGCAGCCGCTGAGTAAAATGTCGTCTACGGCGAAAGCCGAGCTGCGTAACCGTGAGCTGGGTTTTATCTATCAGTTCCACCATCTGCTGCCGGACTTTACGGCGCTGGAAAACGTCGCAATGCCGCTGCTGATTGGTAAAAAGAAACCCGCGGAAATTAATGCCCGCGCCAGCGACATGCTAAACGCGGTAGGGCTGGGTCATCGCGGGAATCACCGTCCTTCTGAGCTTTCCGGCGGCGAGCGTCAGCGTGTGGCCATCGCCCGTGCGCTGGTCAACAACCCGCGCCTGGTGCTGGCGGATGAGCCGACAGGTAATCTCGATGCGCGTAACGCAGACAGCATTTTCCAGCTTCTCGGCGAACTGAACGCCGCGCAGGGAACCGCGTTTCTGGTGGTCACGCACGATTTGCAGCTGGCTAAGCGGATGGGCCGTCAGCTGGAAATGCGCGACGGTCGTCTGAATGCAGAACTGACGCTGATGGGAGCGGAGTAATGGCTTTACCGTTATCGTTACTCATTGGGTTACGCTTTAGCCGCGGTCGTCGCCGGAGCGGGATGGTTTCCCTTATCTCCGTGATCTCCACCATCGGTATCGCCCTGGGCGTGGCGGTTCTAATCGTGGGCTTAAGCGCCATGAATGGCTTTGAGCGCGAACTGAATAACCGCATTCTGGCCGTTGTACCCCACGGTGAAATCGAGCCGGTTAACCAGCCGTGGTCCAGCTGGCGTGATGCCCTGAACAAAGTGGAAAAGGTACCCGGCATTGCGGCGGCTGCACCTTACATCAACTTTACCGGGCTGGTAGAGAGCGGGGTAAACCTGCGCGCCATTCAGGTGAAAGGGGTGAATCCACGTCAGGAGGAGCGTCTGAGCGCGCTGCCTCGCTATGTGCAAAATGGTGCATGGGCAAACTTTAAGGCTGGCGAACAGCAGATCATCATGGGCAAAGGCGTTGCCGATGCACTGAAGGTGAAGCAGGGCGACTGGGTCTCGATCATGATCCCGAACGCCAGCGCTGATCACAAATTGCAGCAGCCTAAGCGCGTGCGTCTGCACGTCACCGGTATTTTGCAGCTGAGCGGCCAGCTCGATCACAGCTTCGCGATGGTGCCGCTGGAAGATGCGCGCCAGTATCTGGATATGAGCGACAGCGTGACGGGCATTGCCATTAAGGTTAACGACGTTTTCAACGCCAATACACTGGTGCGTGACGCTGGCAGCGTGACCAATAACTATGTCTACATCAAAAGCTGGATCGGCACTTACGGGTATATGTACCGTGATATCCAGATGATCCGCGCGATTATGTATCTGGCGATGGTGCTGGTGATTGGCGTGGCGTGCTTTAATATCGTCTCTACGCTGGTCATGGCCGTTAAGGACAAGAGCGGCGACATTGCCGTGCTGCGTACCTTAGGGGCGAAAGACGGTCTTATTCGCGCCATCTTCGTCTGGTACGGTTTGCTGGCGGGGCTGTTTGGTAGCCTCTGCGGCGTGGTCATCGGCGTGGTGGTGTCTCTTCAGCTGACGCCGATTATCAACGGGATTGAGGCGCTTATCGGCCATCAATTCCTGTCAGGCGATATCTATTTTATTGACTTCCTGCCGTCTGAACTGCACTGGCTGGACGTCATTTATGTGCTGGTTACAGCACTTTTACTGAGTCTGCTGGCAAGCTGGTATCCGGCGCGTCGCGCAAGCCGAATTGATCCGGCGAGGGTATTAAGTGGCCAGTAATTTCGTCATGGTTTAGCGGTCTTTTGGCCGCTGAATCAAACAGAGGAATGCATCATGTATTACGGATTTGATATTGGCGGCACCAAGATTGCGCTCGGCGTGTTCGATAAAGACCTTAAGCTACAATGGGAAACCCGCGTGCCTACGCCGCGCGATAGCTACGATGAATTTTTAACCGCCATTGCCGCGCTGGTGGCGCAGGCGGATGAACGCTTTGGCGTAAAAGGCAGCATCGGCATTGGTATACCGGGTATGCCCGAAACCGACGACGGCACGCTGTATGCCGCCAACGTTCCTGCTGCCAGCGGCAAACCCCTGCGTGCCGATCTTTCTGCTCTCCTTGAGCGCGACGTGCGCTTAGACAACGATGCCAACTGTTTTGCTCTCTCAGAGGCCTGGGACGACGAGTTTCGTCGCTATCCGTTGGTGATGGGGCTGATCCTCGGAACGGGCGTCGGTGGCGGGATTGTCATTAACGGTAAGCCCATAACCGGGCGCAGCTACATTACCGGAGAATTTGGTCATATCCGTCTGCCGGTGGATGCGCTGGACGTCGTTGGTCGTGATTTCCCGCTTACCCGCTGCGGCTGTGGTCAGCACGGCTGCATTGAGAGTTACCTTTCAGGGCGCGGGTTTGCATGGCTTTATGAACACTTCTATCATCAGAAACTTGAGGCCCCTCAAATCATTACGCTGTGGGAGCAGGGAGACGCGCAGGCGCGTGAGCACGTTGAGCGCTATCTTGATTTGCTGGCGGTGTGTCTGGGGAATATCCTGACCATCGTCGACCCGGATCTGCTGGTGATCGGGGGAGGGCTGTCAAATTTCACTGCGATTACGGAACAACTGTCCGGGCGTTTGCCCCGACATTTATTGCCGGTCGCCCGCGTGCCGCGCATTGAGCGTGCGCGACACGGGGACGCAGGAGGCATGCGCGGAGCCGCATTCCTTCATCTCACCGATTAGTTTACGAGGTTACTATGCTGTCGCGTCGCCAGGGTCGACTCAGCCGTTTTCGCAAAAATAAACGCCGCTTACGTGAACGCCTGCGTCAGCGGATCTTTTTCAGAGACAGGATGATGCCAGAAGCGATGGATAAACCCAGAGTGGTGGTGTTGACCGGGGCGGGGATCTCCGCCGAATCCGGTATTCAGACCTTCCGCGCGGCGGACGGGCTGTGGGAAGAACACCGAGTAGAAGATGTGGCGACGCCGGAAGGTTTCGCCCGCGATCCGGCGCTGGTTCAGGCGTTTTACAACGCCCGTCGTCGCCAGCTTCAGCAGCCGGAGATTGCGCCAAACGCGGCGCACCTGGCGCTGGCAAAGCTGGAGGAGGCGCTGGGGGATCGTTTTCTGCTGGTGACGCAAAACATCGACAATCTTCATGAAAGAGCCGGAAACCACAACATCATTCACATGCACGGCGAACTGCTCAAGGTGCGGTGCGCATGGAGTGGGCAGGTGCTGGAGTGGAAAGAGGACGTGCTGGACGAAGACCGCTGCCACTGCTGTCAGTTCCCTTCGCGTCTGCGTCCCCATGTGGTCTGGTTTGGCGAAATGCCGCTGGGAATGGATGAGATCTACAGCGCCCTGGCCATGGCGGACGTCTTTATCGCCATTGGTACCTCAGGACATGTCTATCCGGCGGCGGGGTTTGTTCACGAAGCGCGACTGCAAGGTGCCCATACGGTGGAGCTTAATCTTGAGCCAAGCCAGGTCGGGAGTGAGTTTGAAGAGAAGCATTACGGTCTGGCCAGCGAGGTGGTGCCAGCCTTTGTTGATAAACTCCTGAAGGGGCTGTAAGGGTAACGGGCGACCTTGCGTCGCCCGTTGTGCATTAACGGCCTGCTTTTAGCTTCTGATAATACTCTTCATACAGGCGGCTCGCGTCACCGACGTCGTTCTGCCATTCCCCTTTGCTGATGGTTTCAGCGTCCGGATAAAGCGATTTATCATTCGCCACTTCAGGACTTAACAGCTTCCGCGCGGCCAGGTTTGGTGTCGGGTAACCAATAGTTTCCGCCACCTGTTTTGCCACATCCGGGCGCAGCAGGAAGTTAATCAGCTTCAGGGCGCCATCGACGTTTTTCGCATTAGCCGGGATCGCGAGGCTGTCCATCCAGAAGATGCCGCCCTCTTTCGGCCAGACCACCTCCAGCGGCGTACCGGCCTGACGCGCCACAAACGCAGAGCCGTTCCAGACCATCCCCAGATTCACTTCACCTTCCATATACGGGTTAGCCGGGTTATCCGAGTTGAACGCTGCCACGTTTGGCATCAGCTTTTTCAGTTCGTTATACGCCGCTTCGATCTCTTTCGGATCGGTGGTGTTGCCGGAGTAGCCGAGTTTACGCAGCGCAATCTGGAACACTTCGCGCGCATCATCGGTTAACAGCAGGCTGCTTTTGTATTCCGGCTTCCACAGGTCAGCCCAGGATGAAACCGTTTTTGGATCAACGGCATCGCTGTTGACGCCAATTGCCGTCGCGCCCCAGATGTACGGAATGGAATAATCGTTGTTCGGGTCGAATGGCTTGTTTAGCATCTCAGGATCGAGGTTTGAAAAATTGGTTAGCTTCGTTTTATCGATCTTCTGGATCATGCCTTCTTTGCGCATCTTGTCGACGAAATAGGTCGAGGGCACCACCAGGTCATACGCGCCATCTTTATAGGTTTTGAGCTTGGCGTACATGGTTTCATTCGACTCGTAGGTCGAATAGATCACCTTGATGCCCGTCTCTTTGGTGAACTGCTCCAGCAGGCCCGGCGGCACATACTCGGTCCAGTTGTAGAAATAGAGCGTTTTGCTGTCATCAGCATGCGCGGCACCCATTCCGAGCACCAGTGCCGCAGCGGCAAGCATTTTTTTCATTTCTGTGTCCCCTGAGATTTTGTTTTATCACGAGCAATAACCTGGCTGGCAATCACCAGAACCAGCGATAACACCAACAGAATAGTCGCCAGCGCGTTCACTTCGGGTGAAACACCGACTTTCACCATTGAGTAGATCTTCAACGGCAGAATTTCGTAGCTCGGCCCGGTGACGAAGGAGGACACGACCACGTCGTCCATCGACAGGGTAAAGCTGAGCAGCCATCCGGCCGCCACGGCAGGCATCGCCAGCGGCAGGATGATTTTGCGCAGAATGGTCATCTCGCTGGCTCCCAGATCCCTCGCCGCTTCCAGCATGCGTACGTCGAATCCTTTCAGTCGCGCGTAGACGGTTACCACCACAAACGGCAGGCAGAAGGTGATATGCGAAAACAGCAGCGACCAGAAACCGAGCTGGACGCCCAGCAGCATAAACAGCACCAGCAGTGAAATGGCCATCATGATGTCCGGGGACATCATCACCACAAACAGCATACCGCTGACGAACGGCTTACCGCGAAAACGGTAGCGGTACAGCGCCACGGCGGTCAGCGAGCCAATCAGCGTCGCGAAGGTGGCAGAGAATACCGCCATCGTCAGCGAGTGCTGAGCGGCCTGTAGCAGGCTGTCATTGTTCATCAGCAGGCCATACCATTTGGTGGTAAACCCTTGCCAGTTGATCCCGAAGCGTGAACTGTTAAAGGAGTTCACGATCAAAATGATTATCGGAATATAAAGATACGCATAAATGGCGGTCATAAAACCGCCGCGAAGCAGTCGACCGATCATTCCAGCTCCACCTTCTTATTCAGCAGGCGTGAGGCACGCCAGTAAACCAGCAGCATCAGCCCCATTACCACCGTCAGCGTAATGCTGGTGGCCGAGCCGAACGGCCAGTCGCGGATGTTCAGGAACTGGCTCTTGATCACGTTGCCGATCAGCAGGTTTTTCGCCCCGCCCATCAGGTCCGACACGTAGAACAGGCCCATCGCAGGCAGCATGACCAGCAGACATCCGGCAATAATGCCCGGCATGGTCAGCGGGATAATGATGCGGATAAAGGTTTGCAGCTTGCTGGCCCCCAGGTCTCTCGCGGCTTCCAGAAGTGGTTTATCAAGCTTTTCAATGCTTGAGTAAAGCGGCATCACCATAAACGGCAGCAGGATATAGACCAGGCCGACGATCACCGCGCTCGGAGTGAACATAATGCGGATCGGCGTATCAATAACCCCAAGCCACAGCAGAAACTCGTTAAGATAACCTTTGGTGCTGAGGAAGATTTTCAGCCCATATATGCGGATTAACGAGTTGGTCCAGAATGGCACAATCAGTAAAAACAGCAGCAGCGGACGCACTTTTTGCGGCAGGCGAGCCAGGAACCACGCGAACGGATACCCCAGCACCAGACAGGCAACGGTGGCAATCAGCGCCATATTGAGCGAGTGCAGCAGCACGTCAAAGTAGAGCGGATCGAGCAGGCGTGCGTAGTTGTCCAGCGTAAAGACCATCGCGACGAAGTTCGCGTCGTCGCGGGTCAGGAAGCTGGTTACGATGATCATCAGGTTGGGAAGAAAGACAAACAACACAAGCCAACCGACGATCGTGGCAATCACCACATTCTGGAACTTACTTGTGTTCTTCATCAGCCAGTACAACCTCCCAGCTTTCTACCCAGTTGATGACCATCTTCTGATCCAGCGAGTGGTCGAAGTCCGGATCGTCCTCGTTGAAGAACTCACTAACCATCACCATTTTGCCGTTTTCCAGTTCCACAACGGATTCGAGGGTCATCCCTTTGTAGTTGCGTTCGCGAACGTAACCGATCAGACCTTCGGCATCAGCCGTGTCGTGGATCTCATCGACGCGAAGATCTTCCGGGCGGAGCAGAACGTTGAGCCTTTGTCCCTTTTCCACGGCAAAGTTCACCGTGATGTTGCATTCGCGGCCTTCCACGTTGGCGCGCACGCGCTGCTCGTCCAGCCGCTCAATCACCGTGGCGTTGAAAATATTGATTTCGCCAATGAAGCTGGCGACGAACAGGTTTTTCGGCTCCTCATAAATTTCACGCGGCGTGCCGTCCTGCTCAATCTTGCCCTCACGCATCACCACGATACGGTCTGACATAGTCAGGGCTTCTTCCTGATCGTGAGTGACAAACACGAACGTGATGCCGAGCTTACGCTGAAGCGCTTTCAGCTCGTTCTGCATCTGCTTGCGCAGCTTGTAGTCCAGCGCGGAGAGGGATTCATCCAGCAGGAGCAGGCGTGGTTTGTTGACCACGGCGCGGGCAATAGCCACACGCTGCTGCTGACCACCAGAAAGTTGATGCGGCTTGCGCTGGGCGAATGCCTCCAGCTGCACCATGCGCAGGGCTTCGGTAACGCGCGGCGGGATCTCGCTGGCGGGTGTTTTTTGCATCCGCAGGCCAAACGCCACGTTCTCAAACACGGTCATGTGCGGGAACAGGGCATAGCTCTGAAAGACGGTATTGACGTGGCGATCTTCGGCAGGGACCTGGGTAATGTCCTGGTTCTCAAGATGGATATGGCCGTTATCGACGCTTTCCAGCCCGGCAATAAGGCGCAGGACGGTGGTTTTGCCGCAGCCGGAGGGGCCAAGCAGCGTGAGAAACTCACCGTCATTGATGGTCAGATTAAGATCGGAAATGACATCTTTGCCATCGAAACTTTTACGAATTCGTTCCAGTTGCACCAGCGGTGAAAGGGAACGGGGTTGTGTATTCAATTTTCGCGCTGTCCCATATAGACGCCTCAGGCAGCAGACTGAAGCGGGGTTTGTGTGTAACCACCTTGGTGACTCGTAATGAGGGCGGACATTCTACGGCAAACCCATTGAATCGCCAATCCTTCTCACTTATTCATAAGCTACATTTATTAACGCAGAACGATATAAACGTAAAAAGTTCTCGTTTGCGGGATAAAAGTGACCTGACGCAATATTTGCGTTTTGCTGCTTAATGATAATGTTGTCACAAAAAGTGAGGGTGACTGCATGGATAAACTACTTGAGCGTTTCTTACATTACGTTTCGCTGGATACCCAATCTAAGCCGGGGGTCCGACAGGTGCCAAGCACCGAAGGCCAGTGGAAGCTGCTAAATCTGCTGAAAGAGCAGCTGGAGGCCATGGGGCTGGTTGATGTCACGCTCAGTGAAAAGGGGACCGTGATGGGAACGCTGCCGGCCAACGTTGAGGGAGATATCCCGGCGATTGGCTTTATTTCTCATGTCGATACCTCACCTGATTTTAGCGGTAAACACGTTAATCCGCAGATTGTTGAAAACTACCGCGGCGGAGATATTGCGCTGGGCATTGGCGACGAAGTGCTGTCGCCGGTGATGTTCCCGGTACTGCATCAGCTGCTGGGGCAGACGTTAATCACCACCGACGGCAAAACCTTGCTGGGGGCCGATGACAAAGCGGGTATCGCCGAGATCATGACGGCGCTGGCGGTGCTGAAGGGCAAAAATATCCCACATGGCGATATCCGCGTGGCCTTCACGCCGGATGAAGAGGTAGGAAAAGGCGCGAAACATTTTGACGTCGAGGCGTTTAACGCTCAGTGGGCCTACACCGTCGACGGTGGCGGCGTGGGTGAACTTGAGTATGAAAACTTTAACGCGGCATCGGTGACGATCAAAATCGTCGGGAATAACGTGCACCCGGGCTCTGCGAAAGGGGTGATGGTGAATGCGCTGTCGCTGGCTGCGCGTATTCATGCGGAAGTTCCTGCCGAAGAGAGCCCGGAGATGACGGAAGGGTATGAGGGTTTTTATCATCTGACCAGCATCAAGGGGAACGTGGACAGCGCGCAGATGCACTATATCGTCCGCGATTTTGACCGCAAAGCCTTTGAAGCGCGCAAGCGTAAGATGATGGAGATCGCGAAAAAGGTCGGCAAGGGGCTACATCCGGATTGCTATATTGAACTCATCATCGAAGACAGCTATTACAATATGCGCGAGAAGGTGATGGAGCATCCGCACATTCTTGATATCGCCCAGCAGGCGATGCGCGATTGTTACATCGAGCCGGTGATGAAACCGATCCGTGGCGGTACCGATGGTTCACAGCTGTCGTTTATGGGCCTGCCGTGCCCGAACCTGTTTACCGGCGGATATAACTACCACGGCAAGCATGAGTTCGTGACGCTGGAAGGGATGGAGAAAGCGGTGCAGGTGATCGTGCGGATAGCGGAGTTAACCGCGAAGCGGTAAGAAACTGCCCGGTGGCGCTTCGCTTACCGGGCCTACAGGAACGGCTTTTGTAGGCCGGGTAAGGCGTAGCCGCCACCCGGCACATGAACAGGGAGTTCAAATGTCAAACTACCGCCGCCACTACATCCCCGGTGGGACTTGGTTTTTCACCGTCAATCTGCAAAACCGCCAGAGCGATTTACTTACCCGCTACATCGACAGCCTGCGTTCCGCTACCGCCACGGTTAAGCATGCGAAGCCCTTCACCATTAACGCCTGGGTTATCCTGCCTGAACATATGCACTGTATCTGGACCTTACCGGAAGGGGACAGTGACTTTTCAGCGCGCTGGCGCGACATCAAAAAAATGTTTAGCCGCAACATTGAGATGCGCCACGTCTGGCAACCGCGTTTCTGGGAGCACACCATTCGCAATGAGCAGGATTATCGGCGGCATATGGATTACGTCTACATCAATCCGCTGAAGCATGGCTATGTCGGGAAGGTCGTCGACTGGCCCTATTCAACGTTTCATCGGGACGTGCGGGAAGGGTTATATCCGGCAGACTGGGCGGGTGAGATTGAGGATTTTGCGGCGGGGGAGCGGAAGTAAAACAAAGCCGGGTGGCGGCTACGCCTTACCCGGCCTACATTTCGATCGTAGGCCCGGTAAGCGCAGCGCCACCGGGCATTAAAGCGGCTCAGTCCTCAAAAAACCAGTACCCGCTGTTAACCAGCGCGGCCAGCATGGCGAGGAAGGAGGGATCGTCCAGCGCGTCGCCAAAGGTATCCGCAGACAGCACCATATGGCTGGCAATCGCTTCCAGTGCCGGACGGTGTGGAGAGTCCAGGCGCTCGCCGTTGACGAATACCTCTTCGCCAATGCGCAATACACGTAATCCGCCCAAACGAACCAGCTTATCGCCCTGCTGGAGGGCATCATAAATTTCATCTGCCTGATACGGCGGCTCTGGCGGTGCGACGTCCAGTTCGTGACGCGACTGGCTGATAAACTCGCCAAACCACTGTCTGAAGTGCTCCGGTTCGTTGATCAGATCCAGCATCATACCGCGCAGCTTATCCAGCTCCTCTGGCAGAATATCGGCCGGGTGCTCACGCGCCGGAACATCCGGATCGCTGTAACGATGGCTGCCCAGCTCGCGCTGTAAAACATAGTCAGCGAATCCGCTGATCATCTCGCGGCCGCTTGGCGCGCGGAAACCAACCGAATAGTTTAGCGAGTTTTCCAGGGAATAACCTTCATGCGGGAAGCCTGGCGGGATATACAGAATGTCGCCTGGCTCCAGCTCTTCATCAATGATCCCTTCAAACGGATCAACCTGAAGCAGATCCGGGTGCGGGCAGTGCTGCTTCATTGGCACTTTTTCGCCCACTCGCCAGCGACGGCGACCGGTACCCTGAATGATAAACACGTCGTACTGATCAAGATGCGGACCCACGCCGCCACCGGGAACAGAGAAGGAGATCATCAGATCGTCCATTCGCCAGTCTGGGAGGGCGCGGAAGGGACGCATCAAGGCTGCGGTGGGTTCGTGCCAGTTGTTGACCGCCTGCACCAGTAAAGACCAGTTGCTTTCGCCCAGGTGATCGTAGCTTTCAAAGGGACCGTGGCTGACCTGCCATTTCCCGTCCTGATGGCTCACCAGACGGCTGTCTACCTCGTTTTCCATCGCCAGACCAGCGAGTTCGTCAGGAGATATAGGGTCGATAAAATTGCTGATCCCGCGTTTAAGAACGACCGGGCGTTTTTGCCAGTAACGTTCAATAAATTCGGGCCAGTTAAGCGTTAATTGATAATCCATATTTTTGTATTCCGCAGGCTCTTACTGAGACGGATTATAACGGAAGCACCGACCCCTGACTGCGAGATCCGCGTATTTTTCACATTTCGGGTTAACTATCGTTCAATACGGGCTGTTGGCGGCCAAAAATGGCTTCCATACGGGCACCGCCCAGCAGGCTTTCGCCGGTTTCAATCTTGCCCTCGTACTGATCGACAATTTCCCGGGCGACGGATAATCCGACACCCTGGCCCGGGCGCAGCGTATCGGCGCGCTGACCGCGATCGAATACCACTTCGCGTTTATTATGGGGAATGCCAGGACCATCATCCTCAACGATAATATGCAGTTCGTTATCCGTTACGCGCGCGGACACCTCGACAAACTCCAGACAATATTTGCAGGCGTTATCGAGCAGATTTCCCATCACTTCCATAAAGTCATTCTTCTCGCCAACAAAGCTTATTTCCGGTGAGATATCCAGACTGATGTTTACCCCTTTACGCTGGTAAACCTTGTTCAGCGCAGAGGTGAGGTTATCCAGCAGCGGGGCTACCGGGTGCAGTTCACGGCTCAATAAGGCGCTTTCGGAACGCATGCTCGCGCGGTGCAGGTAATAACCAATCTGCTGTGAAATACGGCTGATTTGCTCCAGCATTACCGGCTCGGCGTCATCCACGCTCATTTTCGAACTGCGCATTGAACGCAGTGTACTTTGCATCACTGCCAGCGGGGTTTTCAGGCTGTGCGTAAGATCGGTGAGCGTCGTGCGATACTTGTCGTAACGTTCACGTTCGCTTTTCAGCAGGCGGTTGAGGTTGCGCACCAGGCTGGTCAGTTCGCGCGTAGTTTCAGGGTTAAGCTTCTCGCGGTGATGTTCCTCCAGCTCGCGCACCTCTTTGGCAAGGGATTCAATCGGGCGGAGGCTCCACCACGCAGCAACCCACAGGAGAGGGATCACCAGCAGCAGGTTGGCAGCCAGAACGTACACGAACCAGTTCCAGACCATATACGAGCGTTTTAGCTCAACCGGTATGGTATCGATCACCACAATGGTCAGCTGCGGCATGTTCAGGGTAGCGGGATAAAGGTTGATGGCCACCGAGTGGGTCATCTCCGTGTCGTCATCTTCGGCACGGATTTCATTGAGCTTGTTCTGTAACGCCAGATCGTCTCGCAGCAGGAAGCTGGTCGAGTTGAGGTCGGCTTCTATTTCGTGAAATCCGTTGGTTTTCAGCCATTCCGGACGGATGCGTTTTTTCAGCCAAGGAACATCACGCTGCGCCCACAGCAGTTTTCCTTTTTCATCGTAGATCAGCGCCAGCGTCGGGCTCTGCTGGTTCAGGTTTTCCGGCATCTCGACGGTGATTTGGTTGTTCTCCCATTTCGCCAGGGTATAGAACAGATTACTTTCGCCGCGAAGCAGGCGGAAGGTGGTTTTATCGAAGCTTACGCTGTACCCGACCAACGCCACCATTCCGTAAGAGAGGGACAGCACGAGCACGACGGCGGCGGTTGCCAGCAGAAAGCGAACCCGCAGTGAAAGGGGTAAAATATGGCGCAAAATCCCTTTCATTTAGCGTAATTCGAACAGGTAGCCCTGACCACGCACGGTGGTAATCACGTCGTGCGGGTACTGTGCCTGAATTTTTTTGCGCAGGCGGCCCATCAGCACGTCAATGGTGTGGCTTTCGCGCAGTTCGGCATCCGGATAAAGCTGAAGCATCAGGGAATCTTTGCTCACCACTTTACCGTTGTTACGGATCAGCGTTTCCATGATGGTGTATTCGAATGCGGTCAGCTTGATTACTTCATCATTTATTGAAAATTCGCGGCGGGAGAGATCCACCTGGAACGGCGGCAGAGAGATCACCTGTGACGCCAGCCCGCTGTTGCGGCGCAGCAGCGCCTGCATACGCGCGGCGACTTCTTCAATATGGAAGGGTTTGGTCACGTAGTCATCTGCGCCTGCGCTCAACACTTCAACCTTGTCCTGCCAGCCCTCGCGAGCAGTCAGCACCAGTACCGGCAGGGAAACGTCATGGCTACGCCAGCGGCGGATAAGAGATAATCCGTCTTCATCCGGCAGCCCTAAATCGACAATGGCGATGTCCGGCAGGTGTTCATTGAGATAATAATCGGCCTCTTTTGCGTCTTCAGCATCGTCCACCTGATGACCCATCTCCTGAAGTTGAACTTTCAGGTGATGACGTAGCAATGCGTTATCCTCAACAACCAGTACGCGCATCATCATTTCTCCCTTTATAAATGGTATGAATAGTTTAACGCTGATTATCCAGGTTGACACCAGCGTTATGAAATTAAATGATTTTTTTCATGCTTCCAAAGACAGGTGGTAATACCCCAGGCATCTGATTATTAAGTATGTTGACCTGATCCTGTTTCATATCGCCCACCCACCTCACATAAGCCTTATACGCCCCCAGAAGGCGCGGGTAATATAAACTGACTTGTTTTCGCACGCTTCCGCAATCCGGATAAAACATCCATCCGTTTATGAACGGTTGAAGGCGAGTCGCTTTTTTGACAGAACGGGCACGCCAGTTTTGTAAAGATTGCCCTTTTTTTTGTAAGGATGTTCTCACTATGTCTGTCTTTGTCTACGCTTATTTTATGGTGCGAAATTAGATTTGCATAAGATGTGCCAGAAAATCAGCATTTTTACACAACAAAACAGCAATATAGCGAGTAAAGAGGATTCTATGGAATGGAAGGTTGTTGAGACTATTGCGAGCCCGGAAAGTGGAACCATCTTTTGCAAAGTTGAAACACAATATGGCCTGAATTATATCCTTTGGCTAAAAGGGGATTATTACGTTCGTGCCGGTGAAATCATCACCACCTCAAACCAGGGTATCCTGATTAACGATCGGCGGCGTAGGGTATGGATAGCGCAGGCAATGCCCTATACATCAATAGGCTGGATGGGGTTCAAACAGAAAAACGCGTGTCCAGGTAACCGGCAGGAGATGGATCGGCCATGCACGGTTGAGACCCCGTGCCAGTTCAGGCTATGCCCGTTCGGCTTAAAACGATATATTCCGGAAAGTTATTCCACGGCGAAAAATAACAACCAGCCTGACAACAGGTTGTAATCCCGGCAGAGCCTGTAACGGGGTGTGAACGTCGACACGATGATGAAAAGCAGCCCCCTTTCCGGGTGGAAAGGGGGAGGGTGATTACTTCAGCTCGTCAACCATAGTAATGGCGCGGCCAATATAGTTTGCCGGGGTCATCTCTTTCAGGCGCGCTTTTTCTTCTTCGGGCAGCGCCAGACCATCGATAAACTGTTTCATACCCTCAGCATCAACGCGTTTACCGCGGGTCAGCTCTTTGAGTTTCTCGTACGGTTTTTCGATGCCATAACGACGCATCACCGTCTGAATCGGCTCCGCCAGCACTTCCCAGTTGTGATCCAGCTCGTCCAGCAGACGGTCGCGGTTCACCTCCAGCTTGCTCACACCCTTCAGGGTGGACTGGTAGGCGATCAGCGCGTAGCCAATACCCACGCCCAGGTTACGCAGCACCGTGGAGTCAGTCAGGTCGCGCTGCCAGCGGGAGACCGGCAGCTTACTCGCCATATGCTGCAACACGGCATTCGCCAGGCCCAGGTTACCTTCGGAATTTTCGAAGTCGATTGGGTTCACTTTGTGCGGCATGGTGGACGAACCGATTTCCCCGGCGATGGTCTTCTGCTTGAAGTGGTTCAGGGCGATGTAGCCCCAGACGTCACGATCGAAGTCGATCAGGATGGTGTTGAAGCGCGCAATGCAGTCAAACAGCTCAGCGATGTAGTCGTGCGGCTCAATCTGGGTGGTGTACGGGTTCCACTGGATCCCCAGAGACGTCACGAACTCTTCACTGAACTGGTGCCAGTCCACTTCCGGGTACGCCGCAATGTGGGCGTTGTAGTTACCCACCGCGCCGTTGATTTTGCCGAGGATCTCAACCTGCTCCAGCTGACGATACTGGCGTTCCATGCGGTACGCCACGTTCGCCATCTCTTTACCCATGGTGGATGGGGTTGCTGGCTGGCCGTGAGTACGGGACAACAGCGGAATATCGCGGTATTCCACGGACAGCGCTTTCACCGCATCGATGATTTTACGCCAGTAAGGGAGTACCACCTCTTTGCGTGCGGTAGAGAGCATCAGCGCGTGAGACAGGTTGTTAATATCTTCAGAGGTACAGGCGAAGTGAATAAATTCAGATACCGCGTGCAGGGCAGGGACGCTTGCCACTTTCTCTTTCAGGAAGTATTCAACCGCTTTCACGTCGTGGTTGGTGGTGCGTTCGATGGTTTTAATACGCGCGGCATCTTCTTCGCTGAACTCAGCAACGATTTTATCAAGGTAATCGTTTGCCTTTGCGTCAAAAGCAGGAACTTCCTTGATTGCTGTCTGGGCGGCCAGCTTTTGCAGCCAGCGCACTTCAACCTGAACACGGAACTTCAGCAGGCCATATTCGCTGAAGATCCCGCGCAGCGCGCTGACTTTATCGCCGTAGCGTCCATCGACAGGGGATACGGCGGTCAGTGAGGATAATTCCATAATTCGCAACTCCGGGAGGTTAACAATGAGCAAGAATTTGTTTTGCCTGAGTCGTCAGGCGATGACGAGAAAACATGAGCTGTAGGCGGCCACCGCCGACCTGTTGCCACAGCACGGCGGCACGGATGCCTGCCAGCAGCGAAGCGCGTACCTTCGCCTGTACCTGTGGGCTTTGCAATACGGCAGGCGAACCGGTGACCTGAATACGCGGGCCGAGCGGGCTAATTACGTCGACGTAGATACCGGCCATCGCGCTCAGCAGGGTCTCAGACTGGAGGTCAAAGTGGTCGAGCTGGCGCTGTAGCCCGGCGATGCGATCGCCCAGGGTATTCATTGCGCCTTTCGCCGCGTTCAGCTTACGTTCCAGCACCATCAGGCTTAAGGTGTAGCGGGTCAGTTCCGCGTTCAACCCCTGACGGTTGCTGGCGTTGAGCACGCCGAGCAGGGTTTCAAGACCGAGACGAAGATTGGTTTCACTGCCGCCAAAGACGCCCAGCGTGGAACCTGGGTTAAGATCGATAACGCTGTTGAGTGAAACGTGCAGGGCATCAGCATCGCAATGACCCTGATGCGCCAGCTGTTGCACCAGACGGGCTGACTGGCAAATTCCCGCCAGCGCCAGGGTGATGTCGTAATAGTTCTTCGCCACACGGTCTCCTTTATGTGTGCAAACGGTTTAAACAGCAGGCAGCGGCAGGCGCTGTTCAATGATCCCACCGCCGAGGCAAATTTCGCCGCTGTAGAAAACAGCTGACTGGCCAGGGGTAACGGCGGAAACCGGTTCGTCGAAACGCACGTCAATGCGATCGTCATCCAGTGCGGTGACGGTGCAAGGGATGTCCGTCTGGCGGTAGCGCGTTTTCACAGTGCAGCGCAGCGTGCCTTTCAGCGGCTCGCGATCGACCCAGTGCAGCTGTTGCGCGATAAGTCCAACGGACATCAGGCGCGGATGGTCGTGACCCTGAGCCACCACCAGAATATTGTTTTCGACATCTTTGTCGACCACGTACCACGGATCTTCGCTGCCCTCTTTGGTGCCGCCGATACCCAGACCTTTACGCTGGCCGAGAGTGTGGTACATCAGCCCCTGGTGCTGACCAATCTCATCACCGTCAACGGTGACGATATTGCCCGGCTGTGCAGGCAGGTAGCGCCCCAGGAACTCGCGGAATTTACGCTCGCCGATAAAACAGATACCGGTGGAGTCTTTTTTCTTCGCGGTGATCAGATCCAGATCTTCAGCAATCTTACGCACTTCCGGCTTTTCCAGCTCGCCGACCGGGAACAGACTTTGGGCAATCTGTTCATGGCTCAGCGTGTAGAGGAAGTAGCTCTGATCTTTATTGCCATCCAGACCGCGCAGCAGCTGGCTTTTACCATTCACATCCGCGCGACGCACGTAGTGGCCGGTCGCAATGTAGTCTGCGCCCAGATCTTCCGCGGCGAATTCCAGGAAGGCTTTGAATTTGATCTCTTTGTTACACAGGATATCCGGGTTTGGCGTGCGGCCCGCTTTGTACTCTTCGAGGAAGAGTTCAAAAACGTTGTCCCAGTATTCTGCGGCAAAGTTAACGGTGTGCAGTTCGATGCCGAGCTTATCGCACACGGCCTGCGCATCGGCGAGATCCGCAGCGGCAGTGCAGTATTCCTCGCCATCGTCTTCCTCCCAGTTCTTCATGAACAGGCCCTCAACCTTATAGCCCTGTTGCTGCAACAGGTAGGCGGAAACGGAGGAATCGACACCGCCGGACATGCCGACGATCACTTTTTTCTGGCTGTTATCTGACATGGAATACTCACGACATTGAACTTCAAGGCGGCGTATTCTATCACGCCCCCCCACCATTGACACCCTCTGTAAACGGCCAGTTAAATTCTGCAATGACATCCAGCGGCAGGCGAGCCGCAGACTGCCAGCAGCGGATGCTTTCCGCAACCAGCGGCGAGCGCAGGTTTGGCGCGTTCAGGATCTCGTCTGCGGTCATCCACAGGCAGCGATCGATATCGTCGTCGTGCGGTTCAGTGGCGCACGTTTCGTTAAGCTCAACGGCGAATAAAAAGCGCAGGAAAGGTGTCTGGTCAGGCGCTATCCACTGATGCATACGGATAAAGTGCTGCGGTTCGGCGCGGATACCCGTCTCTTCCCAGAGCTCGCGTTTCGCTGCCTGCAATAAGGTTTCGTTGGCTTCAAGATGCCCGGCTGGCTGATTCCAAAGCGCTTTGCCGTTGATGGTCTCTTCCACCACCAGGAATTTCCCCTGCGCGTGGACCACGCAGGCGACCGTAACATGGGGTTTAAACATCAGTTCTCCTTAGGGGTAACATCCCGCCATTCCCCGTTAGCCAGCGAGTCCAGCGTGTAGCTGCCCATGGCGTAGCGAATGAGTCGCAGGGTAGGGAAGCCCACATGCGCAGTCATGCGCCTGACCTGTCGGTTGCGGCCTTCATAAAGGGTGATTTTAAGCCAGCTGGTGGGAATCGATTTGCGCTCACGAATCGGCGGGTTGCGCGGCCACAGCCACTCGGGTTCATTCACGCGCTCAATACCAGCTGGCAGGGTAGGACCATCGTTCAGCGTTACGCCGTTGCGCAGCTTTGCCAGCGACGCGTCGTCCGGCTCGCCTTCAACCTGCACATAGTAAATTTTTCCGGTACGTTTGCCCGGCTGAGTAAGCCTGGCCTGGAGCACGCCGTCATTGGTAAGCACCAGCAGCCCCTCGCTGTCGCGATCCAGACGCCCGGCCGCGTAGACCCCCTGAACGGGGATAAAATCCTTCAGCGTGCTGCGCCCGGCCTCGTCGGTAAACTGCGGCAATACATCATAGGGTTTATTGAACAGTATGACCCGCGTTGGCTGGGGTTCTGGCGTTCTTCTGGTGGCTTGTCGTGAGCTGAATCGCTCAACCCGGTGTTTTCTAAAAGAAGTTTTCGTCATGGTATTTTCAGGCGTTATCAATTGCCGCATTATAGCCTAATAACGAAGACCTTTCATGGCGTCGGACAATCAGGTACTATCGGAAGGCTCATTACAATTTATTAACATAAGATCAGTAACAACCAGAAGCGCTCGAAGGAGAGGTTAATGGAAAGCAAAGTAGTTGTTCCGGCGGAAGGTAAAAAGATCACCCTGCAAAACGGCAAGATTAACGTTCCTCACAACCCGATTATCCCGTTCATCGAAGGTGACGGTATCGGCGTAGACGTTACCCCGGCAATGCTGAAAGTGGTTGATGCCGCTGTTGAGAAAGCCTACAAAGGCGAGCGTAAAATTTCCTGGATGGAAATTTACACCGGTGAAAAATCGACTCAAGTTTATGGCCAGGACGTCTGGCTGCCAGCCGAAACGCTGGACCTGATCCGCGACTATCGCGTTGCTATCAAAGGTCCTCTGACCACGCCAGTTGGCGGCGGCATTCGCTCCCTGAACGTGGCGCTGCGTCAGGAACTGGATCTGTATGTGTGTCTGCGTCCGGTGCGTTACTACCAGGGCACTCCAAGCCCGGTTAAGCACCCGGAACTGACCGACATGGTCATCTTCCGTGAAAACTCTGAAGACATCTACGCCGGTATCGAATGGAAAGCGGATTCTGCTGATGCAGAAAAAGTGATTAAATTCCTGCGCGAAGAGATGGGCGTGAAGAAAATTCGCTTCCCTGAGCATTGCGGCATCGGCATCAAGCCGTGCTCCGAAGAAGGGACCAAGCGTCTGGTGCGTGCCGCCATCGAATACGCTATCACCAATGATCGTGACTCTGTGACCCTGGTTCACAAAGGCAATATCATGAAGTTCACCGAAGGCGCGTTCAAAGACTGGGGCTACCAGCTGGCGACCGAAGAGTTCGGCGGTGAACTGATCGACGGCGGCCCATGGCAGAAAATTAAAAACCCGAACACCGGTAAAGAGATCATCATTAAAGATGTGATCGCCGATGCGTTCCTGCAACAGATCCTGCTGCGTCCTGCTGAATATGACGTGATCGCCTGTATGAACCTGAACGGTGACTACATCTCCGATGCGCTGGCAGCGCAGGTCGGTGGTATCGGTATCGCCCCGGGCGCGAACATCGGTGACGAGTGCGCCCTGTTCGAAGCAACTCACGGTACTGCACCGAAATATGCAGGCCAGGACAAAGTCAACCCAGGCTCTATCATTCTGTCCGCAGAGATGATGCTGCGTCATATGGAATGGTTCGAAGCCGCAGACCTGATTGTTAAGGGTATGGAAGGCGCGATTAACGCGAAAACCGTCACCTATGACTTTGAACGTCTGATGGAAGGCGCTAAACTGCTGAAATGCTCAGAGTTTGGCGACGCGATTATCGCGAACATGTAATCCACTCGCTGGGTTAAATAACAACGGGAGCCTGAGGGTTCCCGTTTTTTATGCACACAAGACGGAAAACAACGCTATGACCCATGATATCCCGCTCAAGTATTATGACATCGTCGACGAGTATGCGACTGAAACGGCAAAACCGCCAGAAGAGGCGGAGCGTACGCCACTGGCACACTATTTTCAGCTGCTGCTCACTCGCTTATACAACAATGAGGAAATCAGTGAAGAGGCGCAGCGGGAGATGGCTGTCCAGGCGGAGATAGATGAAGCGCGCATTGACGATATTGCGAACTTCCTGAATCAATGGGGCAATGAATAACGCTTCATCGCGCTGAGCAAGCCAGCAGGCTGGCGAGGTCGTGCCGGGTTAGTGATTTTGAAAAGTACCAGCCTTGCACGAGGGCATCGGGGTATCTCTGCGCGATGAACTGATATTGCGTTTCGCTTTCGACTCCCTCAAACACCAGGGTTTTGTGCAGTTTAGCGAGCGCGTCGCTAAAGATCACCAGGATATCCTGTTTATAATGCTCGTTGATGCCATCCACTAACGACTTATCCACTTTGATTTCGTCATATTTGAGATTGGACAGCCTTGCCAGATTAGAGTTTTGCACGCCAAAATCGTCTATTGAAATTTTGACGCCTGCCGATTTAAGATCCTCACAAAACTCTTCGAGGATGGCCGAGGTGGAAACGCCATTCTCGGATAACTCAACTTTGATTAACGATAAGGGAATAGCGTTCTCTAAGCATGCATGACGTAATACCGCCAGAAATTTGCCGTCTTCAATTTCCGTCCGGCCAACGTTCAGTGAAATCATTAACTGATGTTCGGCCGCCAGAGCGGCAATTTCCGCCAGGGATTTCTTTATCATGTTCTGATAATAAACGTTATACAGACCAATTTTTTTAATTAACGGGATAAACAGCTCAGGAGAAACCTCTTTGTGATTGTTATCCTGCCATCTTGATAACACTTCAACCCCGACGATTTTCTTATCAGCAACCCGAATTATGGGCTGAAAATGAACGCTGATAGTATTCGCTATCACCGCCTTGACCAGCGTTCGCTCAAGAGAAAGTCGATCTTCATAAAGTCGAAGAGAAAACAGCGTCAGGGATACCCAGATAAAGTATAAAAACAGGCACAGGAGCACCATCACTACGCGGGAGAGCGATGCCAGTCCGGCATTGTGGTGGGTGACGGTAACGCACAAATCCCAGCGCGTGCTGCACTGCGTCACGGTCTGCGTGAATAACAGTGACGACAAGCGGCTAAGGTTTTCTGTAGGTGACGTAACGGTAAAAAAGGTTCGGTCGAAATCTTTCGTGGTAGAACGAAGTGAATAGTTGGCGGTGACCGGAGAGAATTTATCGTAGGCTGAACGTGATGTGAAGATAATAAGATGGTTATAAATTGTCGCATTGCCTACAAAAAAATCTTTCTGTGAAAATTGCGCCAGACTGAATCCGTTCAGGGTGTTGTGAAGCTCAGAGGGAAGGGCGATGGGATTTGCCAGCTTGCCCCAAAATGCGGTGCAGGTGATTTTCCCATTTTCAATAAACCCCACATCGGCGAAATAGAGACTCTGCATCTTTAAAGTACGGTAGACGTTCAGGCTGGCGCTATCGCATCCCTTCGCGGAGGTATTTTTAAGCGTACTGGCGATATTTTGCGTCAAGTCTTCGGAATAGCGTAAGAGCGTGTGGGAGATCTCCCTCTGCCGGTCCTTTTGCTGCTCAACGATTATGGCGTTAACCGCATACAGCGACAGGACGACCATAAAGGTTGAGATGATAGCAACGGCAATGGCCTTGTTCATTTTCCTGCTGTCCCGCCACGTCCTGAGGTGCAGGGATCTTAACACAGGTCATTAAAGCTACAAGTATGCGCGTTGAGCCCGCACGTGATTGAAAGGAAAGCCACCATGCCGACTCATTACATCTCAGAACCACTCAAACCGTGTCGAGAGCAGTAACAGTAGCGTACTGGCAGAAACAAGATTAAGGCAGATGACGAACTTGCTCGATACGTTCATGTTATCAGATTCACTTTGCTGTTCAGTAGCCACAGAGAATAGCGGTTCACCTCCTGGGAAAAAACGCCAGATTTTGGTGGGGTGAGGCAAAAAAAAGCCCACTAAAAAGTGGGCAAGAAATACTGGAAGCAATGTGAGCAATGTCGTACTGAATACCTGAGTGATTTGCTCAACTATTCAGTAATGAGAAAGATAATCTTTCTCAGTAAAAGATGCAACCCCACGATGAGTGTGGAACGGCAATTTTTATTGCTCAGATTTTACTCAAACGAACCGTGTGATTCTTATCACAAATTTCCTTTCTCAGATCCTGTGCTATCCTTTTCTGTGTCGTTGATTTAATGACAAAAACCATACAGAGAGGAAAGCTATGGGAATTTTATCCTGGATTATCTTTGGGCTGATTGCGGGGATCCTGGCGAAGTGGATTATGCCGGGCAAAGATGGCGGCGGTTTCATCGTCACGATCGTTCTGGGGATTGTAGGTGCAGTCGTCGGTGGCTGGATCAGTACCCTGTTCGGCTTTGGCAGAGTTGATGGCTTCAACTTCGGCAGCTTTGTCGTCGCGGTGATTGGCGCGCTGGTTGTTCTGTTTATCTACAGAAAAATCAAAAGCTAAATCTGACCTGTGTTAAAAAAGGCTGCCTGAGGGCGGCCTTTTTACTTTGGGCGTTACCACCAGCCAAACTGCGTACCGGCGACGGCCACGATGGCGACAATCAGCATGATGAGGGTCGTTTTTCTCATTTATGCCCCCGGCGCGGCGTAACCGCCAAGGAAAAACCAGCCTAAAAACACTACTGCCGTGATAAAAATAACCACCGGAAAGAGGATCCCTATTCTCATGCCATCACCTGTTTGAGTTTGTATAAGGCCGTAGAGTGTACGGTTTTAATCTAACGCGACAAAGCCTGTTTTGTTTTTTCCTTTTTTATCCTGATACATCGCGAGGTCTGCGGTGCGCAGGGCACTATCTTCATCTGTGCAGTGAGGATCAACAATAACGATGCCATAGCTTGCACCGGGATAGAGAATAGTGACATTACCTAACCCATATTCACCCGCGATACGGCCGTTGAGGCGGGTTTTGATAGCGTTGACCTCTGTGCTGGCGTCGCCATCATCGCTGTGACTCAGGCTGGCAACCAGAAATTCATCGCCGCCGAGCCGGCCGATAATTTCGTCCTGCGTTTGCTGGTGAGTCAGTCGATTGCCGACCTGAACGAGGAACCGATCGCCCGCTTCATGACCGTACTGATCATTGATTCGCTTGAAATCATCGAGATCAATAAAGGCAATCATGACGTTGCGGTTAAGATGGCGCGCCAGTGAGAACAGGGTGGTAAGGTTTTCAAAAATGGCGCGACGGTTCGGCAGGCCGGTAAGGGCGTCGGTGTAAGAGTGGGCAATGAGCGCCGCATTTGCTTCACGAAGCTGAAGCACAAGCGACTCTTTCTGAATGTACTGACCAATTAACCCGGCAAAGAGCCTGATCACCTGCTCGCCACGTTCGCTGAACTGTTTCTGTGCGGTGCTGGCAGCGCAAAGCGTGCCGTACAGAGAACCGTCAGCCAGGTGAACCGGCACGCTCATATAGGTTGTAATACCCAGTGCTTTTGCCGCTTCACACTCCGGCCAGCGGTCGGGCACCTCGTTACTGAACAAGGTGTCGCTATCCATGGCGCGCTTACAGAGCGTTTCGTCCCAGGGCACGCTGAACCCTTCCGGGATCTGCATTTGCTTGCTGTTACGGGCATATAAAATGTGCTGCAAACGCGCGTTGATATCGATTTTGGTCAGGTAGGTTGATTCCATATCCGTCACAATTTCCAGCATTTCCAGTAGCTGACGCACCAGACTGTCGAGAGATTGCTCGGTGGAGAGGGTTTCTGAAACACGGGCAAGAATGATATCTGACATGAGGCAGGTTGACTCCCATGCAGAAGACCTCTGTATCTGCATGTTATGCTGAAAATATAGACTCCGGTCATAGTAAAACATGAACTGGATTAATTTTATAGATTCTTCTGGAAGCGGATGAAGGAGAGGCTAAAAAAAAGCCCCGATGTTGAGATCGGGGCAAAACATCTTGATTACGGAATGATGTTCTCTGGTCAGAGTGAGAACAGACACCACTATAGGGATGAATCGTGCAGGTTTAATGGAGAAATCATGGAGAAAACGGCGATGACCCGTTACTCTGACGTTTTCAACACCCTGAAGGATCATGATAATGAAATATCTTCTCCTGGCGCTGGTTTTACCGCTGGCCGCATGCTCAACAAAGACCACCCCTCCTGATGCGCCTCAACCGCCGCACGCTATTGGTATGGCAAATCCGGCGTCAGTGTACTGTCTGGAGAAAGGGGGAGAGCAAATCCCTGTACAAAGCCCGCAGGGCGTACGTACCGAGTGCAAATTGCCAGGCGGGGAAGTGATCGATGAATGGGATCTCTATCGCCGCGATCACCCGCAACCGACCAGATGACAACGGCAATAAAACTGCGATACACTTCTCTTTAGGATTATTCTTAGCCAGTTTCTGGCGGTACGTTTGCGAGAAGAAGTATGTTTCAGTTAAAACCGGGCAGCATGGCGATAATTGTGGGTGCGCGTACGACGGCGGGCCGTCGAAATATCGGTAAATCCGTAGAGCTGTTTGGCCTTTGTCAGCCGGGCCAGCGTTTTGTGAACCCGGTTAACGGCGTCATGACGCATTTACCTGATACATCAGCGCGTGCGCTGTGGCTGGTCACCGGTGATGTTTACGCCTTTGATAATCAGCACGGTTTTGCGTTTGTTCGCCCGGAACATTTGATGCCGCTTACTCCCGACGAGATGCCACACAACGTGGATGAGCTGGCAATCGGTTAATCACAGTTTACGCAGCCAGTCCGCCAGTACCCGCGCGTGATTCTGCTCCGTATTTTTCGCCCCATAGAGTAGCGTCACGGTCTGCTGTCGGGCGAGGGCCGCCAGGCGTTTGCCTTCATCCTGATGCTGCGCCAGCTCTTTACGATAGGCTTCACTGAACGCGGTGAAATCTATCGTTTCACTGTGAAAGGCTTTCCGCAGCTCGCTGGACGGCGTTAGCGCTTTACACCACTCATCACAGGCGAGGTCGGTCTTTTTTATCCCTCGCGGCCAGAGTCTGTCTACCAGCACCCGGTAACCATCGTCTGACGTTGCCTGTTCATATACGCGCTTACATTGAATCATCCGTTTTCCTCCTACCGTGCGACGTTCGGCAAGAACACTATAGCACCCGGCGTTTAACCACCCAATTTAAGGTATTGTGATAATTGCAAAAGATCGGTAGTCTGAGGTTCCTTATGTTATCTGAAAATCCTCCGGCATAAGGAATCTCTCATGGAACTCTCCCCGGTTAAAACGACGCTGCGCATTGCGCTGGTTGGTGATTACAATCCCGATGTTATTGCGCACCAGGCGATCCCGCTGGCGATTGACGACGCCGCTGCGGTTCTGGATCTCACCGCTGATTATGACTGGCTCGCCACGCCTGAGCTGACCAACCCCGAAGACCTGGTCGGGTACGATGCCATCTGGCTGGTACCGGCAAGCCCGTATAAAAACACCGAGGCGGCGTTTATTGCCGCGCGTTACGCGCGTGATAACAGCATCCCTTTTCTCGGCACCTGCGGCGGGTTCCAGCATGCGCTGATTGAGTATGCCCGTAATGTGCTGGGCTGGCACGATGCAGGCCATGCCGAAACCGATACCGAGGGGAGGATGGTGATTGCGCCGCTGGCCTGCTCGCTGGTGGAAAAAACCGACGCGATTGAGCTGCGGAACAACACGCTGATTGCCAAAGCGTACGGCAAGCCGGAAATTCATGAAGGTTATCACTGCAATTACGGCGTCTCGTCTGAGTTTGCCAGCCAGCTTGAGCGGGGCGACATGCGCGTAACGGGCTGGGACGAGCAGGGCGAGATCCGCGCGGCAGAGCTGATGACCCATCCTTTCTTTGTCATCACCCTGTTCCAGCATGAGCGGGCTGCGCTTCAAGGGCGCCCGGTGGTGCTGGTACAGGCCATGCTGCGGGCGGCGCAGGGATAAAAAAAGCAGACCGTCAGGTCTGCCTTGAATGTCAGCGGGGTGTGATCTCCCGGTCACGCCCGGCCAGCATGCCGCACAGGGCCATCACTACCGCAGCCAGCGCGCAGGCCAGCAGCGGAATGCGCCAGTCTCCGGCGGTATCGTGAATTTTCCCCATCAGCGGTGGGCCACAGGCCGCCAGAAGATAGCCAATCGACTGTGCCATGCCGGAGAGCGCGGCGGCCTGATGAGCCGAGCTGGCCCGCAGTCCGATAAACGTCAGGCCGAGGATCATGGTGGCGCCGGATCCAAAGCCAAACACCAGCGTCCAGACGACGGCCAGCCCCGGCGCGAACCAGAACCCGGCCGCACTGACGGCGCACATCAGAGCGACAAGCCCGGCTATGCCACGCTGATCGTTAAGACGGTGCAGGATCAGCGGAATGGCGAGACCGGGAACAGCGGTTGCCAGCTGGAGAAGTCCGTGCATGGAGCCAGCCTGCGTTTCGCTGTAGCCGTGGCTAAGTAAAATCGCGGGTAACCAGCCGATAATGACGTAGTAAATCAGCGAGTTAATGCCCAGAAAAAGCGTCACCTGCCAGGCGAGTGCCGAGCGCCAGATTGCCCGATTGTGCAACGCGCCCGCGCCGGTCAGGGTGGCGGCCGGCCTCTGGCGCCATTGCGGTAACCACAGCAGCAGCGCCACCAGCGGGAAGAACATCAGCATCAACAGCGCCCCGTGCCAGCCAGCATTCCCCAGCGACAGCGGGACGATCAGCGCCGACCCTGCGGCAGCGGCGGCCCCCATCGTCAGCGAATAAGCCCCCGTCAGTTTTGCGACCTGGCCCGGAAAATCACGTTTGATTAATCCGGGTAACAGGACATTGCCCAGCGCAATCCCACAGCCCACGATCGCCGTACCGATAAACAGCAGCGAGGCCGACGGCAGCGAACGTACGCCAATCCCGATGCAAATCAGCAGCAGAGCGATAAAAAGGCTGCGCTCCATGCCCAGGCGCCGGGCGACGCCTGCGGCAAGGGGAGAGATAAAGGCGAAGGCCAGCAGAGGCAGCGTTGTGAGCAGGCCGGTTTGCGCCGTGCTTAAGCCATAGTCCTGTCGGATGGTGTCGAGCAGGGGGGCGACCCCGGTAAAGGTGACGCGCAGCGTCGTGGCGATCATCAGGATGCCTGCAACCAGCAGCGCGCCCTGTTTCCCGGAAGGTTGAATAGCAGTAGTCATTATTGTCTCTTACGTTCAGGCGAGCGCATACCATACCGATTTAAGTCGTGGTTGAAATCAGGCTAAAATGACAGTTTATCGCTAATATCGGACAACTTTATGTATGGACTGGGACTCGACGGCTACGATCCCGATAGCCAGCACGACGCGGCGGTGGCCTTTCGCATCCGCGTGGTGGCACAAGAACAGTACATTCCGCTGCATCAGCACCGCAAAGGGCAGCTGATTATGGCGCTGGGAGGAGCGATCACCTGTGAAGTAGAGAACGCGATGCTGATGGTGCCGCCCCAGTATGCGGTGTGGATACCGGGTCAAACGCCGCACAGCAACAAGGCGACGCCCGGCGCGCAGCTCTGCCTGCTGTTTATTGAACCCGGCGCGCTCGAATTGCCGACGCGTACCTGTAGGTTGAAAATATCGCCCCTGGTGCGGGAGCTGGTGCTGGCGCTCGCGGACAGGTCACAGGAGGAACTGCCTCTTCCCGCTACCGGAAGGCTGGTTGACGTCCTGTTTGATGAACTGCCCCTGCAACCGCAGGAGCATCTCCAGCTGCCGGTATCTCCGCATCCGAAAATTCGTCTGATGAGTGAGACCATGGCAAACGAACCTGCCGCCTGGCAGACGCTGGCGCAGTGGGCCAGCCACTTTGCCATGAGCGAGCGCAATCTGGCGCGGCTGGTGGTGAAAGAGACCGGCTTAAGCTTTCGCCGCTGGCGACACCAGCTCCAGCTGATTGTCGCATTGCAGTTTTTGATCGGCGGAAAGTCGGTCCAGCAGGCGGCGCAGGCGCTGGGGTATGACTCCACCACCGCCTTTATCACCATGTTCAAGAAAGGACTGGGACAGACGCCCGCCCGCTATATCGCCAGCCTGACTACGACTTCCCGATAAACAGCGAAACCAGTCCGGCAGCAATCAGCGGGCCAACCGGCACGCCACGAAACAGCGCCACGCCTAACACGGTGCCCACCAGCAGCCCGGCCACCAGAGAAGGCTGGCTGCTCATCAGCGTCACGCCGCGCCCGCCAAGCCATGAGACAAAAACGCCCACTGCAATCGCCACCAGCGATTTCCAGTTCACAAAGGAGTGCAGCAGCGTTGAGGCCGGTAGCGTTCCGCTGGCAATCGGGGCCATCACACCGATGGTCAAAATAATGATCCCGATGGTAAGCCCCTGTTTTTCTATCCACGGGAAGAAGGTGTTCAACGGTGTGACGCGAACGATGATCAGGACCAGAATGGAAATCGCGACGGTGGTATTGTGGCTGACAAAACCCAGAGCAGCCAGGGCCAGAAGTATGAGTAGTGTAGGGTCGAACATGACGGGATCCTTGCCAAAAATAGTAAGCCTGCTTACTTTACGCGCAAACGCGACGGCAGGCAGGCTTTACTGAAAAAATTGTCTATTTTTGGGCACTTGCCTGACGTCAGTCCACCAGTTGCTGGATAAGCGGACTCCCTTCGCGGATAAACACCGGGATGGTTTCCAGCGCCGCAGGCACCCGGATATGCTCCCCACCGGCGTAGCGCTCACCGTTGAGGGCGATCCAGCTATTGCCCGTCGGCAGCCAGACATCGCGCTCACGCTGACCGGCCTGCATAACCGGCGCCACCAGAAGATCTTCACCAAACAGATACTGATCTTCACACGCCCAGCTCTGCTTATCCTTCGGATAGTGCCAGAACAGCGGACGCATGAGCGGGTCTCCGTGCAGATGCGCCTGCTGGTACAGCGCGTCAATATATGGGCGCAGGGTTTCGCGCACGGTAAGCCAGTGCTGCATGATGGCGTAATTCTCTTCTCCGTAACTCCACAGCTCATTAGGCGAACCGCTGTTACACTGAGGAATACCGTCACGGTAGCGCTCCGGAGGTTGGATCTGCGGTTCGCGATAGCCGTGCATGCGCAGTACCGGTGTAAACACCGCCCACTGGAACCAACGGATCAGCAATTCATGGAATGCCGGGTCGTTAACGTTCCCTCCCTGGAAGCCGCCGATATCGGTCGTCCACCATGGGATCCCCGCCAGCCCCATATTCAGTCCTGCGGCGAGTTGATTGCGAAAAGCATGGAACGAGGAGTGGACATCACCCGACCACGCCAGCACGCCGAAGCGTTGGCTGCCAGCCCAGGCGCAGCGTACCAGGTTAACAATGTCGGTTTCGGCGTTTGCCTGGAGCCCATCGTAAAAGCCCTGCGCAAAGTCACGCGGGTAGCGATTGCCCACTTCCAGTACCGGACCGGCGTGGTAGCGATAGTTGTCAAAATCATAGGCGCGGTATTCCGGCTCCGCTTCGTCCAGCCAGAACAGCTTAATGCCCATGTCGTAGTAATTTTTCTTCACCGTATCCCAGACGAATTTCCGCGCCTCTGGATGGGTCGCATCAAAGAAGGTGGTATTGCCCATAAAATCGAGGTTGACCTGCACGCCGCGCTCACTGCTGACTAGCCAGCCTTTGGCTTTCATCAGCGGGTAGAGGGGGCTGCGCGCCTCTACCGTTGGCCACACCGACACCATCAGCGCAATACCCATTTCGCGCAGCTCGTCGACCATGCCTTCAGGATCGGGCCAGTCTACGGGGTCGAAGCACCAGGTGCCCTGATTCGGCCAGTGGAAAAAGTCGATGACCATCACCGACAGCGGCAGATTACGGCGGCGATACTCCCGCGCAACCTCAAGCACCTCCTGCTGGGTGCGGTATCGCAATTTGCACTGCCACAGTCCACTGATAAACGCCGGGGCGGGGGGCGGAGTACCGGTGGCTTTCACATACTGGCGGGTGATATCCGCCACCGTGTCAGCGGCGGTGATCCAGTAGTCCATCTCTCCTGTGACGCGGGCGCGCCATTCCGTCTGATTTTTTGCAAAGCTGGCTTCACCAATCGCCGGGTTGTTCCACAGCAGGCCATAGCCAAGGCTGGACTGCATAAAGGGCACGCTGGCCTGGGAGTTGCGCTGAGCCAGCTCCAGCGTACAGCCTTTCAGATCCAGCCACGGCTGTTGATACTGACCCATGCCATAGATGCGTTCATCCGGACGCGATTCAAACCGGACGGTGAGCTGATATTTGCCGCCCATCAGCGGTTTAAATTCGCGGCCATCCAGCTTCAGGGCGCTGACATATTTATCCTGACTCTTCTCGCTAGCACCGATACCCACCGTTGAACGCTGGCGCCACATCTCCTCCAGCAGCAGTTCGCCGCGCTGATTGTAGAAGGCCAACTGACCTTTAAGGTTCAGGGTCGCGGTAATATTGCCGTTGCGCAGCGTCAGGCTTTCCGCTTCGGCGACAATCTCGGCCTGGCAAGGGGCGGCGGGTAACAGTGCCTGTAAGGCGTCATCAAATGCCGGGGAGCAGGTGGCCCTGACGCGAAGACTGTTTTCTCCCCAGGGTTCGATGCGCAGGATCTGGCGTTCAAAACGCCATTCGATACAGTTGGAATGTTGAATCAGCTCACTCATGGATAAAGCGTCCTTCTAAACAGGGTGTTTGGCGAGATGGATGGATTGCATTGTGCTGTCGTCGAGCTTGTACCAGCGCAGCGTGGCAAACGCGCAGAGCGACAAGATGCCAGGTACGACGGTGAAGAGGGCGATGATGCAGTACATGGCCGTGGTAGTTTGTTCCGGGGCATTGGCAACATAGCCGCTTAAGCCCAGCGTCCAGCCAACAATCGCGCCGCTGATCGCCATCCCCAGCTTGAGTACGGCGAGGAAGGTGGAGAAGATCACGCCGTCCATGCGTTTGCCCTGTTTCCATTCGCCGTAATCGGCGACATCCGCCATCATCACCCACATTAGCGTGGTGGTGGCCTGGTAAAGGGTGGAGACGATAAACGTCATGGGCACCAGAATAAGCACCGACTTAGGCGCAAAGAACAGGGCGATGCTGAGTACCCCCGCCAGTACGGAACAATATCCAAACATCTGCACTTTGCTGACGTTCTGCGTCAGACGTTTGGCCAGCGCGCTGCCTGCGGCTTTCCCGAGAATATGCGCGCCGAGCATCCACATAAAATAGCTTGCGCTACCGAGATAATAAGTGACGAAATACATCATTGCACCAAGGCGAATAACGCCAAAACCAATATTGGTTAATACCAGGACGGCGACAACTCGCCATTGGTCGTTTCGTAATAAATCCCGTAGTTCCGCAAGATAATTATTGTGGGTGGCGGGAGCCTTAATACGTTCACGTGTATTCGCGAAGCAGATCCAGAACATGATGACCGCGACGGTCGCCATAATGGCCATCGCCCAGCGGTAGCCCAGTAATTTATCGTCGCCGCCTAAAAACTCTGCCAGCGGCATCATAAAGAATGTCGACAACGCGCCACCCAGCGTGGCAAGGAAAAAGCGATAAGACTGAAGGGAAATTCGCGCATCGTTGTCGGGCGTAATTACCGCGCCCATGGAGCAATAGGGAATATTGATTGCGGTATACATCAGCATCATCAGGGTATAGCTGACGGTGGCGAAAATCATTTTACCGTGCAGGTCGAGCGACGCCGGCACGGCGTAGGTCAGCAGACAGCTTGCGCCAAAGGGCAGCGCCAGCCACAGCATCCAGGGGCGGAATTTTCCCCAGCGGGTACGCGTCCTGTCTGCGATATAGCCCATCGCCGGATCAATTATGGCATCGGCGGTTCTCGCCAGAAGAAACATAGTGCCCACGAATGCGGCAGGTAACCCCACCACGTCCGTATAGTAAAACGTCAGAAAAATAATGACGTTATCCAGCCCAATATGGCTCGCCATATCGCCTAACCCATAACTGATTTTTTCTTTACGGGTAATTATCTCGGTCATTGTATTCACCTTGCCAGTGTAAGGTTTATTTATGAGGTGCTCCGTAAACAAGGTTAACCATCATGAAAAGGTTAACAATTGCGAGATCTGGCATCGGGGTTACGTAAATTTCTTTTCGTGATACCGGTAACAAATAAAGTATTTAAACAGTGACTTTATACAGGGGAGGGGAGTTAACAGCGAATCGTTTCAGCGAAAAATTGTCATTTCGCGGACGCGTCATTGTCATTTAACTGTCATTTTGCGGGAGTAAAAAAAAAGGAAATGGGCAAAGCAGAGGGCATCATGAACGATCCTATGTTTGTCGAAACGCTGATTATCTCCTCATCGTTTTTTATCATCGCGATTATTTTGATTGCTTCCGTGCTGCTGCTGGAAAACGGCTGACCGTTAGCCAGCCTCTGTATTTATTGTTTACGGAACGACACCAGTTCAGGACGGGCGATACGCAGATAGTCCTGGGTATCCATAATCACCGATTTTTCCAGCAGACCAGCGTTAAAGGCGATCTCGTCAAAGCGCTCAAACAGCAACGGATCGGCGACCAGCGTCAGATCCGGGTGAAAGCTGAAGGGGGGAATGGCGCCGAAAACGCAGCCGGTAAGCGCATCCACTTCGGCCGGACTGGCGAGAGATGCCTTAAGCCCTCCGAAATGGCTGGCCAGCAGGCTCAGATCGGCCTGCCGATCGGCGGCGAGGATTGCCAGAATATGTTTCTTAACGCCGTTGCCTTTTACCTTACAGACCAGCGCTTTTGCACCCTGGCGGAGATCGGTCCCGCGAATTTCACTGACCGCTTCGCATTTCCCTACGGCCTCATGCGCCACCACACGAAAGTGCGCCTCCTGCTCGGTTAATAAGCTGATTAGCTGCTGATGGGTTGTCGTCCCGGTCACGTCATCAGACATAACGATTTCACCTGTGATTAGCCAATACGTAGCTTGCTACATTAGCACGGGAGGGAGAGGGCTGAAAGAAAACAGCCAGCGGGAGCGCTGGCTGTTGATTCATGCGTTGCTGGTGGAAGACTGTTTCTGGAACAACTATTACTTTTAATGGACTTAGCAATGAAGAGGGAACCACAACCGACACTCTACCTGATTCGTGGGTTGTTGGTGCAATTGTTGAAGTAATAGTTCCAGATTCATATGTCGTAACGAATGATGGTCCTTACAGCAGAATTACCAGTGATGCTCTTGAAGAGATTGCACCCTACGTAGGCATGCCTGTAACGCTCTGGTACAACAGTGTCGACTATCAACTTTTCATCTCTGAATACATACCTCATTCTGAGCCACCAGGAGAGGATGTCATTACGGCATCAATCACTCTGGCTTACGATAGCGCAACAGGAACAGCATTTACTGGTATTCCTGAGGGATACGTACGTCTTTCCCTTTCGCATGCTGGAAGTGAATACAAAATACTCGATGTCGATGCTGGGACAGTGACGTTAGAGCGTATGGTAGATGGAGAGGAAGACCCGTCATGGCCTGGATTCTCTCCTCGTACTGTTCTTGATTTTGATGCAAACAGTCTGAATGAAAATGACTCATGGATGGGTCCGTTTCTTGCTTGTCCAGAGAATGAAACCGTCGATATGTTCGAGGTTAATTTCTTCTTCCCAAACGGAATCTGCGGTTACAAGGACAGTGGAAGCAAAAAGAACAGAACTGTAACGTGGGAAATTCAGTACCGAGTCTATGGCTCTGGTTCTGGATGGACAAGCAAAACAGGCTCGTACAACATGAAAAATATTAACGGGCTTGGATTTACTGAGCGGGTAACGCTGGGATCACCTGGGCTGGTTGAAGTGCGTTGCAGAAGGACGAATGAGCAGGGTGAAGGTAACTCCCGAGATAACATGTACTGGCAGTCATTGCGAGGACGTTTGTTGTCACGCCCATCATCGTATTCTGGCGTTACGACAATGGCGGTGACAGTGGAAACTGGAGGTAAGCTAGCTGCGCAGTCTGATCGCCGGGTAAACATTGTTGCTACACGTATTTATGATTCCGGAGGAACTAGGACCATATCTGGTGCCCTCTATCACATTGGTGACGAGCTTGGACTGGCAATGGACCATGAGGCCATTGACTCGCTAGAAGCGACATATTGGACTCCTGACAGCGAGTTCTTCGACTATGCCACTACGGATTCTGTCTCTGCACTGGAAATGCTTCAGAAGGTTACTAATGCAGGGAAAAGCTATTTTCTCCTTACAGATGGGCTTGCATCTGTAGCAAGGGAGGGCGTTAAAACGTGGACAGGAATAATCAGCCCACAGGAGATGACAGAACCTCTACAGACGGCCTTTGTTGCACCATCAGCAGATGATTATGATGGTGTTGATGTGACTTACATCAACGGCACAACATGGGCTGAGGAGACTGTGCAGTGCAGGACTCCTGGTAATCCAACTCCTGTAAAAATTGAGGACTATACCTTAGACGGAGTTTTGGATCAGGACCGTGCTTATCAGATAGGTATGCGTCGCCTGATGAAATACAGGCAGCAGAGACTTACACATACCACTACCACAGAGCTTGACGCTCTTTGCTACAACGTCGGTGACCGCATCGTGTTCACTGACGATATACCTGGAAGCAAGACTATCAGCACGCTGATAGAAGACATATCCAGTTCTGGAGGAGTGACAACAATCTCCGTTTCTGAAAAGATTAACTGGGATTTCAGCAATCCTCGGGCACTGATACGATATCAGGATGGTTCAGCTTCTGGTTTGTTGGTTGTTACAAAGGTCAGCGATTATGAATTAACAGTTCCTGAACAGCCTGAGTTCAGCGGTATTATCCTTAATGACCCGGCAATTGAACCTCCACGCCTTATTTTCTGCGAGTCATCACGCGTTGGGTATAGCGCGTTAATCTCAGAGATTGCGCCGCAATCTGACGGAACGTGCCAGGTCACAGCCAAAGAATATCGCGACTCATTCTATCAGTATGACAATGCCTCCTACCCCGGCAATGTAGCTTAATCCATATCAAAACAACCCGCTTCGGCGGATTTTTCGTTTATGAGGCCCATATGACGACTTATAACACCGGCAATCCGCTGGGGTCTGCTGCTGCAAAAGATTTATACGATAACGCTGAAAACTTTGATCATCTTTCTAACGATCAGGACAATGAGCAGTGGAAAGACCGATTCGGTGTTGAGCGATTAACATGGCATGGAATGGAGAAGCGCTATCAGGAAAAGTTATCCTCCATGGGCTGGGAGTTGATGGATTCCTTTCAGTCTGGAGAAAGCATAACTCGAGCTGATCAGGCACTTCGCTGGATGTTACCAGATGGAGATGGTGAGTATTATCGCTGGGATGGCGTACTTCCAAAAACCGTACCTGCTAACTCAACCCCTGATAGCTCTGGTGGCGTTTCTCCAGGTGCATGGGTCGGTGTTGGTGATGCCTCGTTGCGCACTGCTCTAGCTGCTCCAGGCGGTGTTGATTTAGTAAATGGGGCTGCGAAACAGACCGATGTAGACAAGCTTAACAAGCGAACTGACGTATATGCTTACATCGAAGATTTCGCCAACCTTGTAGTTGCTGATGACTGGTCAGACGCTATCCAGGCTGCATTTGATACTGGAAAAGAAGTAAAAGGTATCAAGGGCAAGCAGTATAAAGTCACTAAAATAATAAACACTAAAGGTCAAAGGTATGTTGGAGAACTAACCCTCAATCTGCAAAGAACAAGCATACCAAATGCTGTTGTTACCTCAACTTATGCTATGCCTAATAATGCATTTTTCCGTGGTATATACGTAGGTACAGCATACGACTTTTGCGAAATGTTGAGAATAAAATCCTTGGGATTTAACACCGTCATTCATTACTGCTATTTTGATAATAATGGCACTGTCGACATAGACGGAACTATGCCTAAGCTACTGAATAACTGCCTATCCGCTGGATTGAATGTGGTTATCAACACGAATATTGAATCTAGCCATGGACAGGGAACAGTATCAGAGATTGTTGGGAGGTGTGACAGTTTTTCAAACTGCATTGGATATAGCGTAGTTGACGAACCAGCCAGTAGAGGAATCAGCGTTGCCGACCAGGACCAAATGATTTCAACCTTGAGAGGACTAACGAACAAGAAGCTATTTTCAGTAAATTACATGTGGGTCAATACGCCTTGGGAATATAAATTCTCAAGAAACTATGATGTTTTTCTTGTAGATAGTTACAGCATGTACTATGCCTCAGGGTCTCTTCAAGAAAGGGTTGATAAAGACCTTGGAAAAATGAGGACTGATTTAGGCGGCTGCATGATGGTAACGGGTTCTGCGCGTATCATTCCTGTTGTGCAAACTTTCTCTCAATTCGAAACAAATCCGGTGGAAGGTATTCATGGGTCATATTGTTTTGATGTTGATCAGATTGTAGCTGCCGCCAGGATATTCGGGAAAACAGGCAATGGAGATTTCGCAGCATTCTGCTGGGATAATGGATTCACAACCACACTTGCAAAAGAAGTAAAGTACCAAGGCTTGGTGAAAGAGCTTGTAAATCACGCCGATAAAGGTGAGATATTAAGAACTGAACCGATCCTGTTTGGAGGCGTAGGAGGCGTATCTGGTAGGGTTCAATATCCTTTAGGTTGCCTAAATGCCATACAGACCTATAAGGACCCCCTAAATACGATTGATAATTGGCTTGGCGGTGGCGCAGCTCCTGTAAGATTATTGACCGGGCCTTCAGAAACCCCCTTGAGAACGACATCAGCAGGGGTCGACATTTCTGGGATAGGCTTTAATAAAACATTTAGTAGATTGGTCACAACTAAGAGTTTATTGAAGTTTTTCACTGGATTCGCTGTCTTCGAGAATTACGGTAATCCATTACTAAAGCCAGCCTCTTTTGAAGTATATTCAACCTCAGATGGAGGGTATACAGAAACCCTCAGATATACTACAGGAGTTACTGCTGGATCTGCATTTAGATTTTCAGGGCGCATGACCAATGACTATGATGGCATAGGTGATGGCGCTGTATTCTCACTTTCAATAGACCCTAGTGATGCAGTTGATAATTATAGGCGAATTATATATGGT
>NZ_JADDTS010000018.1:145280-145445 GCF_015159675.1 Enterobacter cloacae complex sp. S2 | reverse complement strand
TAGACACTTTGTCGCCGGTGCTGATTTTGATCTCTTTAACGGTACCGGCGAACGGCGCAGGCACTTCCATAGAAGCTTTGTCGCCTTCAACGGTGATCAGTGACTGTTCAGCGGCAACTTTGTCGCCCACTTTCACCATCACTTCGGTCACTTCAACTTCGTCAC